>JAFNAH010000302.1 GCA_017860075.1 Acidobacteriota bacterium
GGAAGCAGACGACGTCCGCAGGTGGCGGTCGGCAAAGTTCAAGTACTGCTCCCAGTCGAACTCAGTCACATCGTGCTTCCCGGAGCGGATGTGATAACCGATGGTACCGGCCACCGGGTGATCGACAGGGGGCATGTCATCTGCCGGAAGGCCCTCTCTGCCCAGCAGGCGGTAAACCGGTTCCGCGTACTTGGCAGAAAGGAATTCGCCGCGAGGATCAGCCCAGAGGTCCTCGGCGGCACTGGCCACATAGACCGGGCGCGGTGCGATCAAGGCGATCAGCATGTGCTGATCGAAGAGCAGGGCGTCCTCATTGTTGTCGTACTGCTTGAAATTCGCGCAGAACCAATGCGGGAACGCGGAATTGATCATCGCGACCGTTTCGCCGAAACGGCGGCGGCTCAGCGCCGCCCCGCCACAACCTGAATCGTTCGAGATGACCAGCGCAAAGCGTTCGTCCTGCGCTCCCGCCCAGAGTGCGGTCTTGCCCAACCTCGAGTGCCCCATCACCGCTACGCGGCGAGCATCGATTCCCCTGTCGGTTGCGAGGTAGTCCAGGGCCCGGCTTAGCCCCCAGGCCCACGCGGCGATCGAACCCCACTCATCCGGCGCCGGCCGGGTCTGGCCGGGCTTGTAGTAGAGAGGATGCACGCCGTTCTGGAACCCGTCATCGAAGTCAGGATCGATGTCTCCGTAGTAGGCGGTGACCAGGGCATAGCCACGGGCGATGATTCGTTCGACCTGCCATTGGCTTGTGCTTTTCCCCCGGGACGCTTCGGTAGCCCGGTTGTCGGCAACCGTCCCATCGTTTGCGGGGCGCATCCAGGACCGGGACATGGTGATACCAGGGTCCGTGGCGACGGACTGGTTGCCCCCGAAGTTGAGTCCCATGAACGCAGGGACTGGTCCTGACGCGGCACTCGGCCTGTAAATCAGAAGCGTCATGCCCGGCCTTGCCATCGAGGGCAGGCTGGCCTTCGGCAGTGACTTCGAAGCTCATGTCCCGCGGGCGTCCCGGGCTGCGGCCGTACATCCGGGATTCGAACATCTTCAGGATCGCAGGGCGGCGCTGAGCCCGCCACAGCGCCGCGACAGTGACTTTCTCGCCGCTCTCCGAGATCAATGGATCGGGGAGGGTGTGCGCGGGCACCCTGGATTCATCGTAGTTGACGTCGGGCCTCTGAGCGAAGACCGAAAGGATAGCCGACAAGCCGATCATTACCAGGCTGAAAATGAATCCGCTGCGTGTCTTCATGAGCCGTCTTCTCCCGTCTCTGCCGCTTACGTGCGCTCTGCCGCGGCCGATCACCCGGTCAAAGGCCCGGGCATGCTGCCTCATTGTCGCGCACTTGCCCGAGCCCTGGCAGGGAAAAATCAGGCATCAGCGGATCACTCGACGGCCGCGGGACACAACTCAGACGTACCGGCCCTGCGATCTTACCGCGGCAAACTTCTCAGTCCAGCGGATTCTCCCGGTCATCTGCATGACAACGAACAGGGTCACGATGGCCCCGACCGTAATGGACAACCCGGTATAGCCTTCGAAGAAGAATGCATAGGAGAACAGGACCAGGAAGCAGAATTGGGTCAGTCCCGCTTCCACGGCGGCAAAACGCATTCCGACTGCAAGACGCAGGTAGCTGACCACGAGGAAGATTGATACGAGCGCCGACAGCACGAATGCAACATGGATGGAAACATGGTCCACGAGGTAAGCCAGCAACAGGTGAAACGCGAAGAACGCGGCCGCGAGAAAGAAGTAGTTCATCGGGTGCAGGTCGATGCCTCGGAGTGCGGTGATGATGAACATGAGGAAGAAGAAGAAGAGGAGCGACACCGGCGCAAAGAAGCTGATCCGTGCCGCAAGCGGGCCGGGCTGGAGCCTTTCGGGCATGGTGATGCCGATCTGGAAACCGGATAGCAGGCTGCCGTAGGCCCAGGTGAGGGTCCACCCGTTCCCGGTGCGACGTTTTTCGGTCGGTGAAAGGGTGTTGTCGGGAAAGTCCACATTCTCGAAGTTGGTAGCCACCTGCAGCCGGAAATTGGGAACCTGGGTGACATCGGCACCGAAGCTGTAGCGCCAGCTTTCGACGCCCTGAGAGCGGTAGCGCACTCGAAGCACCCCGGCCTGTCCGGGTTCCAGCGAGGAATAGCCGATAGCCTTGCTGTCGCTGACCTTCACCGCCAGCGGCCTCCCGTTGAGCTGGATCGTCATGTCGTCATAGACAGCGCTCGCCGACGGCAGATCGACTGTGAACCTCACGTCCTGTGGCGTTCCTGTGTCGTTGCGAAAGGTGTAGTTGCCCGAGAAATCGACCCTGTAGGTGCTGAACCAGAGGAGTCCTTTCTGGCGATATTCCAGATCCAGGTTCACCCGGATATCGCTCGCCACCGTCGTCAGGGACCGGCAGGTCTTTTCGGTGACGTTGCGTGTGACCTTCCTGCCGTCTTCAACGCTGTCGACCTTCTTCGTGATCTGCTCGGTCCAGCAGGCCGCCGGCGGTCGCTGCACCTGCGGCGCGCCCCACGTTGAATGGACACGCCCCCTGAGTGACCCGTCGGCGGAATAGGTCCGTGCAAAGATGGTCGCGCCCAGGATCCCCCAGGCAGCCGTCGTGCAGAAGAAAATGAACAATATTGCCGCTACGCGCTTTCCCATGTTTGCGTTTCCTCTCTATGTCAAGTACTTTATACTATAAAGTTCATCTGCAACCTTGTCAAGCAACGAATGTATCCGGAAATGCCGGCCAGATCTGTCAGTGCCGAAGCGCGCTGGCCGACGTGTGATCATGCGCGCCCGAGCGGAGCCGCCGACGGGTCGGAATCGCCGGGTCAGCGCCGCGTCAGAGTCACCTTGCGGAAGAAGATCTCAGCACCCTCGGACTGGAGAAGGATCTTCCCTTTCTGCAGGCTCGAGCGAGTGGCCACGTTCACGGTTGTCCCGTTGACGATATTTGTGATCCTGTCGCCCTGGCAGATCACCTCGACGCGGGTCCACTGGCCGTCCGGGCTCTCGACATCCTGCTTCCCGCGAAATCCGAGGACGTCATCCCAATCCGGATCGCGCCCGAACCAGTTGATGCGGCCGCGCCGAAATTCGCGCGCAGGCACCTTCGGGTCATACACATCCTCGCCATCGCGATCACGGCTTGCAGTCACCGTCAGTGAGGGTCCGGCGTGGTTCCCGGTTGGATCGTAGCCGTCTACCAGGATGATATCGCCGACGCCTCCCTGGATGATCTGGCATTCGATGGACTTCATCCAGGGTCCTTTGAAGTCCTTCGCGGTGTTGCCGTCGGGCCCCTGGCAATGGAGGAGGATGCCGCTGTCCTTCGTCCTGCTTTTTCGCTCCCCCCATGTCAACAGGCCCCAACGGAACTCAACAACCAGGTGATAGTCGGAGAATTCCTCGCGGGTGATGATGCCGCCCCAGCGCTCTCCGCTCACACGGATTGCCGGCGAGCCATCGATCTGATCCACCACGGTAAACACCCGATCGGGATCACTGTAACCGGAATCCGCGAGCCAGGTATAGAAGCCGGACAAATCCCTTCCGTTGAATAGCTCGACCGGTTCGCCGGGGCCTCCATCGGATGAGCGACTGCAGAGCGGCTTGCTGGCGGCCAGGCACGTGAGAATCAGGACAGGCAACAATACCGGTGTGCGCGCGCGAAAATGCATGCAGTATCCCCCTCATGGATTGAGGCTCGATTCTACAACGGGCCGCCGCTGGAACCGACACAAAGTACTTCTGCCGTCGTGGCCGACAGGCAGACCCTGAAGACCACTGAGAGAGAAGGCATGCACCCGATCCCGGGGGCGGAAAGGGAGAAGACCGTTTTGCACAGGGCTGCTGTTGCGGCCGGGGGGCGAGTGTCTATACAATCGCCGCGATATGACCGGAGTCGTGATCTGGCTTAGGGCGGGCAGGGCCTTCCGCGCAAGGTGAACTTCATGAAATGCCTCAGAAGAGCTGTCCTTTTGTCTATCCTTGGAATCTCTTTCGGCAGTGTCCATGTGCCCCGGACTTATGGCCAGAGCGAGGACCTTACGGTGCTGGGAGATTGGATCCGATGGTCCGGTGCCGCCAACCTGCTGCAACACCGCCTGAATGACACGGCGTTTGCACTGCTGGAGAAACGGGCGAAGCTCGCGGCGAATCTGAAATCCGCCGACGACTGGCGGAAGAGAATCGCCGAGGCGCGGTCGGCACTCGACGCGGTTGCAGGTCCTTTCCCGGAGCGGACCCCCCTCAATCCCAGAATTCTTGGCACGGTAAAGAAGGATGGCTTCACGATCGAGAAGGTCGTGTTCGAATCGATACCCGGCTTCTACGTCACGAGCTGCCTGTTCATACCGGAGCGGCGTGACGCCAGGGCGCCTGCCGTTCTTTTCGTGAGTGGTCACACCGATGAGGCATTTCGCCATCCAAGATATCAGCAGGTCATCTTGAATCTGGTTGCCAAGGGCTTCGTCGTTCTCGCCATGGACCCGGTGGGCCAGGGCGAGAGAATGCAGTACTACGATCCGGGC
>JAFNAH010000303.1 GCA_017860075.1 Acidobacteriota bacterium
CGAACAAGGGCGGGGTGACGTCCTCATCCCTCGAGGTGCTTGCCAGCCTGGCTCTTACCGACGAGGAGTATGCAAGCCGTCTGGTCCCGCAGGATGGCAAGGTTCCCGAATTTCGGGAAGCCTATGTGCGGGACGTAGTAAGCATCATCAGGGCCAACGCTCGCCTGGAATTCGAGGCACTCTGGAAGGAACACGAGCTGAAGAAGGTGCCTCTTGCCATTCTTTCTGACGAACTGAGCAACAAGATCAACAAGATCACTGACGCCATCAGGAGGGGATCCTCGCTGAGTGAAGATCCGGACCTGAGCGCAAAGGTTCTCGAGAAACACTGCCCACCCACTCTCGTGGCTGCCGTTGGCATCCAGGAAATGCTCAAGCGCATCCCGCCCAATTATACGAAAGCGATCGTTTCCTCCTGGCTCGCAAGCCACTTCGTGTACAGTCGCGGGTTGGATGGGGACGAAGTGGCTTTCCATGAATTCTTGACCGAGGTGCGACAAGGCTGAGAGGCTTGCTATAGTTGGTTACCGTATGGATTCTTGAGGAGCGCTGGTATCAAGGCAACGTTTGGCGTTAAGGCATTCTGAATCCTCACGTGCAAGGGAGCTTTAAGGAGAGGGACATGGCGAAACGGAAGCTGAAGGAACACCGGATCAATCGGGAATGGTGCAAGGGCTGCGGCATCTGCATCGAGTTTTGCGCGAAGAAGGTCCTGGAGATGGATCAAGAAGACAAAGCCCAGGCGGTGCGGCCTGAGGATTGCGTCGTCTGCAAGCTCTGCGAGATGCGCTGCCCGGACCTTGCGATCGAAGTCGTCGCGGAAGAAGAAGTCGAAGAGGATATAGGATAATCGAGGGAAGGATTCCGGGTTAGATACCCAGGACCGATGGTTTCAGATCGCCTCTCTTAGATAGGATGACACCATGAGCGACAATATCAGATTTGTTCAGGGTAACGAAGCGTGCGTCGAAGGGGCGCTCTACGCCGGGCTCGAGTTTTTCGCCGGCTACCCGATCACCCCTTCGACAGAGATCGCCGAACAGTTGTCTTCCCGATTGCCGAAGATCGGCGGCAAATTCATCCAGATGGAAGACGAAATCGCCTCGATGTGTGCCATCGTCGGCGCCTCCCTTACCGGGCGCAAGGTCATGACCGCCACCAGTGGGCCCGGCTTTTCCCTGAAGCAGGAAGCGCTTGGCTACGCCATCATGGCGGAAATCCCCTGTGTGATCGTAAACGTGCAACGAGGCGGCCCCTCAACGGGGATCCCAACGCATGTCCATCAGGGTGATGTGAATCAGGCCCGCTGGGGAACCCATGGGGACCATGCCATCATTGTCTTCACCGCATCAAATCACCAGGACGTGTTTGCCATGACCGTGGAGGCGTTCAACATTGCCGAGACCTACCGGACACCGGTGGTGCTCCTGTTCGATGAGGTAGTGGGGCACATGCGTGAGCGCCTGGTTCTGCCTCAACCGGGAGAGATCCCCATCGTGGAACGCCTGAGAACGTCGGTGCCACAAGGAGTCAATTATCATCCCTACCTGCCGCGCGAGGACGGCCGGCTGCCCATGTCCGATTTCGGCGCCTTTCATCGCTACAACGTGACGGGTCTCTTTCACGACATGTGGGGCTTCCCCTCGGATGACCACGAGGTTGTGCACGATTTGCTGAGACACCTGATGGATAAGATTGAGAATAGAACCAACCAGCTTGCCAAGTTTAAGGAGTTCTACACCGAGGATGCCGAGGTTCTTCTCATCTCCTATGGCTCCACAGCCAGATCCGCCCGAGATTTGGTGGAACAGCGGCGCAGGCGCGGGGAGAGTTTCGGGCTTCTGGAGCTGCTCACCCTCTGGCCTTTTCCTAACGATCTCGTGAGGAAGAAAGCCGCAAACGCAAAATATGTCGTTGTCGCGGAGATGAACACGGGCCAGGTCTGTCAGTCCGTCCGACTGGCGGTGGACCAGCCGGAGCGGGTCTTTCTGGCTAACAGGATCGACGGAGAGTTCATCAGCCCGGACGATATCCACAAGACAGTGCGCTTGATCCGAGGAAAGGGGGTTTAGGCAATGGCAGTCAAAGACTATATTCGCGAACGGTTTTTCCCCCATATCTGGTGCCCGGGGTGCGGCCACGGCATCGTTTTGAACGGTCTGATCCGAGCGGTCGAGAAGCTGGGGGTTCAGAAAAACGAGATCGTCATGGTGTCAGGGATCGGCTGTTCCGCTCGCATCGCCGGATACCTGGACTTCCATACCATGCACACCTTGCACGGTCGCGCTCTGGGCTTCGCTACGGGGATCAAACTGAGCAGACCGGAATTGAAGGTGATCGTACCCATGGGCGATGGCGATGCCCTTGCCATCGGCGGCAACCATTTCATCCACGCTGCCCGTCGCAATATCGATATGACGGCGATCGTGATGAACAACCGGATCTATGGGATGACCGGCGGTCAGTACTCCCCCTTATCCGGGTACGGAATCCTGGCGAGCACCGCGCCTTACACATCCGTCGACCAGAGCTTCGATATAGTTCAGCTGGCCGCTGCCGCGGGCGCGACCTTTGTGGCCCGGACCACCGCATACCATATTCAGCAGATGATCGAGTTGCTCCAGGAGGCTATCCTCCATAAAGGATTCTCGGTGGTGGAAGTCATGTCCCAGTGCCCCACCTACTTTGGCCGCAGGAACCGAGAGGGCGACGCTGTCGCGATGCTCAAGCACATGCAGAAGATTACGACCCCTATCGGTTCGAAAGCTAAGGCGGAGCACCCCGAGCTCATTGAGCGCGGAGTGTTTGTTCGCAAGGAGCTCCCCGAATATTGCGAGGCATATGACACCATTATCCGTCGGGCGAAGGAGGGAAAATGATGGTGGAAAAGACCAGATTCGTATTTTCCGGCTCAGGCGGACAGGGCGTCATTACGGCCGCCATTATCCTGGCTGAAACAGCGGTGCTTCAAGAAAACCTGAACGCGGTGCAAACACAGATCTATGGCGCCGCCGCCAGAGGTGGGGCAACCCGTTCTGATGTCATTATTTCAGACTCAGCGATCTACTTTCCCTATGTCGAGCAAGCCAATGTACTGATTTGTCTCACCCAGGAGGCGTATAACAAGTTCTCTCCCATCGTCCGCCCTGGAGGGCTTCTGATCACTGACACACGCTATGTCAAGATCGAGCGGGCGGTCGACGCGGTGCAAAAAGAGCTTCCCATGTACCAGACGGTGATGGACAAAATAGGGAAGCCGATCGTTTTCAACATCTGCATGCTCGGCGTTGTAACAGCGCTCAGCCCCGTGGTGAAGCCGGAATCGATCACCAAGATCCTGGAAGAGCGCATCGCGCCCGCCTTCCTCGACATGAACCGAAAGGCCCTCGAACTCGGTTTCGAGCTAGGACGACAGAGCATGGGGTAGGGTGGCGAGCTCATGAGCCCGAACGAAACTCGACGGGGCGGCAGAAGTGGGAGCGAACAACGTGTGTAGGGCGAGGACTCCGACCAAAAGGGGCTGTCCGACATCGTTTCTCACAGGCACGCCACCGAAATACGCTTCGGCACTTCACGAGCCTCCATCATTCCCGAGACGGGTATGGACCGCAAGTATCTCGACCATTGATGCGAATGCCATGTACCTGTGCCGGTGATTCCTGGGAGTTGTCGTGAGCACTTCTCACAATTCATCTCTTTCGACGGGACCGCTCAAGCGT
>JAFNAH010000016.1 GCA_017860075.1 Acidobacteriota bacterium
ACCAGTTCAGAACCCGCAGCGGCAAGTGACTCGATCTGGGCGGTCGTCGATTCGACATCAGCCGTGTCAGTGTTGGTCATCGACTGCACGACCACAGGTGCGTCTCCACCCACACGGACACCGCCGACCAATACTGCGACCGATCTTCTCCTGGCCTGGACTGCCATGCCGCTCCGAACCTCGCAGGTGCGAATACGAAACTGTATCCGATCGATCCGGACGCGGCAAGCGTCACCGGGAATTCATCCGTCGATGCCGCGAACCGGGTCAGCGACAACTCAGTAGGGCTTCAGCGGAATATGTGTCACCCTAAGAGCTGGGAGGGCACAAGGTGAAAGCTGACTGGTCCAGGCGTGCGGATGAGAACATAGGTGCGCTTCTGCTGGATGCACCTGCGATCCGTAAGCGCGTTCACGAACTGGGAGATCAGATTACCGGGGACTACCGGGGAAGGAACCCGCACTTGATCGCGATCCTGAAGGGTGCATGCATCTTTCATGCGGACCTGGTGCGGGCGATCGACCTCAGCCTGTCGATGGATTTCATAGCCGTCGGGAGCTACGGCAACGCCGCGAGGACGAGCGGGGAGGTTCGCCTGCTCAAGGATCTGGATGAAAGCGTGGAAGGCAGGGACGTCCTGCTGGTCGAAGATATCCTGGACACCGGCCTCACGGTGCATTACATCCTGCAGAACCTGGGATCACGCGGGCCGCGCTCCCTCAAGGTCGTTACCCTTCTGAACAAACCTTCGCACCGGCAGGTTGACGTGCCGGTCGACTATGTGGGATTCGAAATCCCCGACCACTTCGTCGTCGGATACGGCCTCGACTTCAAGCAGCGCTACCGCAACCTGCCCGAAATCCGCATCTTGAGCCGTGAAGCGCTTGGAGGCTGAGTTCAGTCGGCCCCCCCGAGGTCGCCGAGAAACGACCGCCCGTTTGGCAGCCGGACGGCGAAGCTGTCCGCGATTGTCTGCCCCATGTCCGCCAGCGTCTCGCGTGTGCCCAGGCAGACTCCGCCCCTCACCCGTGAGCCGCAGGCGAGGATCGGTACATACTCGCGTGTGTGATCGGTCCCCGGAGTTGTCGGGTCACAGCCATGATCGGCTGTGATGATCAGGCAGTCGCGCGGCTCCATGCGCGCCCGCAGTTCCGGCAGCCTTCGGTCGAACTCCTCCAGGCCACGCGCATAGCCCGCGGCATCGTTCCTGTGCCCCCAGAGCATGTCGAAATCAACCAGGTTGGCAAAAATCAGGCCCTCCCGGATCATGCCGAGGGCATTGATGCTCTGATTCACACACTCGGCGTTGTCATGGGCGGGCAGGCTTTCGGTGAGTCCGCGGTCATCGAAGATCGAGCTGATTTTACCCACGCCGATTACCGGCAACCCGCGATCCTTGAGCAGGTCCAGCAGCGTCGGTGCCGGCGGCGGGATGGCAAAATCCTTCCGGTTCCCGGTCCTTCGGAATGCCCCGGGACTACCCAGGAACGGACGCGCAATAACGCGGGCCACGCGATCCGGCACATCCAGCAGCTGCCGTGCTATCTCACAGATTCGGTACAGCTCCGGCAGGGGGATAACCTCTTCGTGCGCCGCTACCTGGAACACGGAATCCGCGGAGGTATAGACGATGGGCTTGCCGGTGCGGATGTGTTCCGCTCCCAGCTCCTTGATGATTTCCGTGCCTGAGGCCGGCCTGTTGCCGAGGACGCCGCGGCCGATCGCCCCACAGAACGGTATCACAATCCTGTCCGGAAAGCCTTCCGGGTAGGTAGGGAAGGGGTCAGCCGTGATCAGCCCTGCGATCTCCCAGTGCCCGACGGTCGTATCCTTGCCGTTCGATAGGATCGCCGCCTTTCCGAAGGCTCCTTCCGGGTTCGGAGCCGGAGGCAGGTTCGGCAGCGATCGTATATTCCCAAGTCCGAGCCTCCCGAGGTGCGGCAAGGAGGGTTTTTCTTCCGCGAGCAGATTCCCTAGCGTATCGCTGCCCGCGTCTCCGAATCGCGAGGCATCCGGCATCTCCCCTATTCCGACGCTGTCGAGCACCAGCAGTATGAAACGGTCGTACTTGCGCGCGCTCAAGGACTGTCTGCGTGGGAGAGCTTGCGCGGCAGCATGCCGGCAGCCATATTGGTGATGCACGATATCCCCAGGACCGCGATTCCCATGTGGTTGGCGACTATTACCTCCGGCACAGTCGACATCCCCACGGCATCGGCCCCGAGTATCCGGCACATCCGGATCTCCGCAGGCGTTTCGTAGGCCGGCCCGGTCAGCGCGGCATAGACACCCTGGCGGAGGGTGATCCCGTGCTCCGCCGCAGCCCGTAACACGATCTCGCGCATCGCGGGGCTGTACGCCTCGCTCATGTCGGGAAACCGCGGCCCGAATTCATCGATGTTGATGCCGACCAGCGGATTGCCACCCATTAGGTTCATGTGGTCTGTGATCAGCATGAGGTCGCCGGGGCTGAACTGGGGGGAGATGCCTCCGGCAGCGTTGGTCACGATCAACTGCCTGATGCCGAGACTCCAAAGAACGCGGACGGGAAAGGCCACTTGAGCCATTGTGTAGCCTTCGTACCGATGGACTCTTCCCTGCAGCGCAACCGCCGGGATGCCCTCCGCTTCACCAAGTACGAGATCCCCCCGGTGCCCGGGGGCTCCCGGTCTCGGGAAGTGCGGCAGTTCGTCGTAAGGTATGACGGTCTTCTTCCGGAAGGTATCCGCGTAGCGCCCCAGGCCGGAACCCAGGATCAGGCCGAGTCGGGGTGTTGCGGTATGTCTGGAGCGAATTGCGTCCGCAGCCTGCCTCACCTGGTCGCGGACTTGCCCGGTCTCGCCGTTCTGGCTCATCGCTGCACCCCATCAGCTCTCAGCCATCAGCATTCAGGGTCCTGCGAAAGCTGAGAGCAGATGGCTGACAGCCTGTAACCCTCCGGCACAAAAGACAAGAGCTACCTGGCTGGCACGGCCGTCCGCCTTGGACTGCATTCATGCCGGCCCGGTAGCTCCTGCAGTTTCAAGACAAGTATCGGCAGTGTTGCTAGGACTGCTGCATACTGCGCATCTTCTTGCGCAGTCGCTTGCGTGCCAATGCCTGCTTTATCCTTTTCTTCTCGCCCGGTTTCAGGTAGTAGGAATGCTTCTTGACATCCTTGATGATGTCTTCCTGCTGAACCTTGCGCTTGAAACGTCTCAAGGCGCTCTCGAGGCTTTCTCCATCGTTCAGTGTCACTTCCGCCAACGCTCTAACACCTCCTTCGTCTTGGGTGGCATAAGTTACGCCTCACCGCCTGAACTGTCAAGGTCTCTTTTCTCAGTAACTTAGCCCGACCATCCATCAGGGCTGCCTGCCCTCGGGTAGCCGCGGCATCCTTCCGGCTTCAACTTCCCGCTGTCTCTCGTTGAGCCGGGCAATCTCACGGGAGATGACGGCCTGGTTTTCGGGGGAAGCATCCAGGCTCCGGATAGCGGCGATTGCTTTCTCGAAATCGAAGAGCGCTTCGTAGGTCTCCATGAGGTGGAGGTGCGCCCTCCTCCGGCAGTCGATACACGGTGAATCCATGACCTTCTGGAAGCAGCTCAAAGCCTGTTCGTACTTCTTCTGGATCTGGTAGATGTTCCCGATCTTGAGCGAGACCTGATCGGCCAGGTGGCCGGTGACACCCTCTTCCTCGAGGTGACGGAGTGCCTGCAGGGCCATGTTGTACTCGCCCTTCTGAAAATATGCCTTGGCGCGCAGGAACTCGATCTCCTGGCGATTCTGCACACCGGGCAATTCCAGGATGCGGTCGTACTCGGAGATCGCCTGGGTCAGGTCCCCTACCTCGTTGAGGTAGATCGCCGCCAGTTGTTGGCGCGCCTTACCCTCTTCCGCGCTCCCGCGGTATTCGTCGACCAGCTTGTTGTAGGTATCGATGGCGTCTTTGAGCCGCCTCAAGTTCAGGTAGTAGATGTTGCCGATGTTCAGGAGCGCGACCGCGCCGTCCGCGCCCCCGCGCTCGCGGTTGTAGACCAGGTTGTTGAGCCGGATGGCGTCCTCGTATTTGCCCTCGCGCCACTTCGCCTCAGCCTGGCTCAGCAGCCGCCGGGGGTCCGAACTGCACGCTGCCAGCACCGTAAGCAGGATGAATGCGACTGCAACGACCTTCCTCACGATTCCTGCGCCTCGCCTTCCGATTCTTCAGCTGCCACGCCGGCCATGCTGGCGACGTAGTCCCCCTCGTCCAGTTCGATGCATTTCACGCCCACGGCGGCCCGCGACTGCGTGTTCCTGATGTCCTCGACCTTCAGCTGGATGAGTTTGCCTTGCGCGGTGACAAGCATTACCGACGTCTGCTCCGGCACGTAGAGGGTATTGACGACGGTGCCGTTCTTCTCGCCCACCCGCACGTTGATGACACCGGAACCGCCTCTCCTGTGACACGGGTACTCGTCCACCGAAGTCCGCTTCCCGAAACCGCGTTCGGTCACGGTCAGGAAGTGCCCCTCTCCTTTGAACGCGCACATCCCCACCACGAGGTCACCCTGCGCGAGACGAATGCCGATCACGCCGCGCGCCGTCCGGCCCATGTCACGCACGTCCTTCTCGGAAAAGCGGATGGCCTTGCCGAGCTTGGTCGCGAGCAGGACATCGAACGAGCCATCGGTCAGCTGGCAGCCGATGAGTTCGTCGTCTTCGGGGACCGATATGGCGATTATCCCGGAGCTCCGGGGATTGGAGTATTCGGTCAGCGCGGTCTTCTTGACGATGCCGTTTCGCGTCGCCATGACGACATACCGGTCGGGTTCAAAATCCTTCACCGCGACTATGTCCGCGATCTTCTCGTCTTTGGCCAGGTTGACGAGGTTTACGATCGCCTTTCCCCGCCCGGCGGCCCCGACATCCGGGATGTGGTAAACCTTGAGCCAGTAGACCTGTCCGCGGTTCGTGAATATCAGCAGGTAGCTGTGCGTGGAGGCGATGAACACGTGATCGATGAAATCCTCCTCGCGCGTGGTCATGCCGATCCGGCCCTTTCCTCCCCGGCCTTGCGTGCGGTAGGTGGAAACGCTCGTCCTCTTGATGTAGCCCGAGTGGGTCGCTGTGATCACGACGTCTTCCTCGGTGATGAGGTCTTCGAGCGTGAGCTCGACCTCCTCGTCGACGATTTCGGTCCTGCGCTCATCGGCGTAGTTCTGCACGATTTCCCTGAGTTCGCCGATGATCACTCCCCTGAGTGCCTGCTCACTCGCGAGGATCTCCTTGAGGCTGGCGATCAGTTTCAACGTCTCTTCGTACTCCGCGACAATCTTCGCGCGCTCGAGTCCAGTCAACCGCTGGAGTCGCATATCGAGGATCGCCTGTGCCTGCTCCGCGCTGAACATGAAGCGGGTCATCAGCCCTTCTTTCGCGGCAGCCGGTTCTTTCGAGGCCCGGATCAGCGTGATGATCTCGTCCAGCAGATCCAGCGCCCGTTTCAGCCCTTCGAGGATGTGGGCGCGCGCTTCGGCCTTGCTGAGTTCGAAAATGGTGCGGCGCCGCACAACCTCCCTGCGATGGTCGATGAAGGCGACCAGCATATCGCGCAGTGTCAGAACGCGGGGCTGGTTCTGAACGATGGCCAGCAGGATGATCCCGAAGCTCGTCTGCATCGGCGTGAGCTTGTAGAGGTTGTTCAGCACGACCTGGGCCGGCTCATCCTTCTTCAACTCGATGACGATCCGCATTCCCTCGCGGTCCGACTCATCCCGCAGGTCGGAAATCCCCTCGAGCCTCTTGTCGCGCACGAGGTCGGCGATGCGCTCGATGAGCTTCGCCTTGTTGGTCTGGTAGGGGATCTCGGTAACGATGATCGCCTCGCGATCGCGCGACAATCTTTCGATAGCGGCCCTGGCCCTGAGCACGATGATCCCGCGCCCCGTCTGGTAGGCGTTCCGTATGCCGTTCCGCCCGTAAATGAATCCGGCGGTGGGAAAATCGGGCCCGGGCACCAGCTGCATCAGTTCCTCGAGGCTTGTATCGGGCCTCTCGAGGAGAAGGATGCTCGCGCGGACGATCTCGCCCAGATTGTGTGGCGGGATGTTGGTCGCCATGCCGACGGCGATGCCGGACGATCCGTTCACGAGCAGGTTCGGGAACCTGGCGGGAAGGACCAGGGGTTCCGTGAGCGAGTCGTCATAGTTCGGGCCGAAATCGACGGTTTCCTTGTCGATGTCAGCCAGCATTTCGTCGGCAAGTCTGGCCAGGCGCACTTCCGTGTATCGCATGGCCGCCGCGTTGTCGCCGTCCACCGAACCGAAGTTGCCCTGCCCGTCGATCAGGGGATAGCGGATCGAGAAATCCTGGACCAGGCGCACGATCGTGTCGTAGACCGCGCTCTCGCCGTGCGGATGGTACTTGCCGATGACATCACCGGCGATGCGCGCCGATTTCTTGTAGGGCTTTCCGTGAGTATTCCCCAGCTCGCTCATCGCGTACAGGACTCGCCGGTGGACCGGCTTGAGCCCGTCGCGCACATCCGGGAGTGCCCTCCCGATGATGACGCTCATGGCATAGTCCAGATAGGACGTGCGCATCTCGTCGATGATGTTGACCGGGATCTGTTCGAGGGCTTCGTTCATGGCTATGTGGTTTCGCGGCTCGCGTCACGAGCGGCCGCCGTTGCGCCTGCGGTGCGTGGATTCACACCGCGGCTCCAATCAGATGTCGAGGTTTCTGACGTTCAGGGCGTTTTCTTCGATGAACTTGCGCCGTGGTTCGACTGCATCCCCCATGAGGATGGTGAAGATGGCGTCTGTCTGAACCGCATCGTCAATGGAGACCCTCAGCAGCGTCCGGCTCTCCGGGTTCATGGTTGTTTCCCAGAGTTGCTCCGGGTTCATCTCTCCCAGCCCCTTGTACCGCTGCACCGTCAGATTTCTCTTTCCGAGCGCGAGTATGTAATCAAGCAGTTCCTCGCGCGACGCAATGCTGACGACGGAGCCGTTTTCACCGACCCGGAACGGCGGCTTGTCGAAAGACGCCATCTCGGAGTAGAGCTGGAAGAGTCGCTGCCACTCCGCGGAAGACAGGAACTCCCAGTTGATCACATGCCTCGTCGGACCGCTCTTGGTGATGACCAGCGAGTAGAGTTCATGTTCCTCATCCCGGAGCCGCTCATACTGGTACCCGATCTCCTCGAGCACACGCCCCAGCTCGGAGAGCACTTCTCCGTCCTCGAAGAGCTGCTTCAGAGTAAACCCGCTGTGCAACAGGGCTCCTTCGCCCGCAACGAACTGGAGCAGCCGGTTCAGCAATTCCCGGTCCTCGAGACGCCGGTTCAGCTTCGAGTACAGCGAGTTGCGCTCGCGGATCTGCCGTAATAGCTGGATGAGCCGCGCACCGCCGTATTCCGCGCCGCTCTTCTCTACCTTGACGATCACGTCCTGGGTCGCACGGTTCAGGAGGTGCTCCTCCATTTCCCGCTCGTTCTTCAGGTACCTGATCTTCTTGCCGTCTTTGACGCCGTACAGGGGCGGTTGGGCGATGTAGATGTGCCCCTCTTCGACGAGTTCGGGCATCTGGCGATAGAAGAAGGTCAGCAGCAGCGTGCGAATGTGAGAGCCGTCCACATCCGCGTCGGTCATGATGATGATCCGGTTGTAGCGCAGCTTGTCGCCGGCGAACTCCTCCTTGCCGATCCCGGTACCGATCGCCGAGATCATGGTCGCGATTTCCTGGTTGCCGAGCATCTTGTCGAAGCGGGCTTTCTCGACGTTCAGGATCTTGCCTTTGATCGGCAATATGGCCTGGAACTTCCGGTCCCGCCCCTGCTTGGCGGAGCCTCCGGCGCTGTCACCCTCAACAATGAATATCTCGCAGAATTTCGGGTCGCGCTCCTGGCAGTCCGCCAGCTTCCCCGGGAGCAACGCGGTATCCAGCGCTCCCTTGCGCCGCGTGAGATCGCGCGCCTTGCGCGCCGCCTCGCGCGCCCGCGCCGCCTCGATCGCCTTGGTCAGAATCCGCTTGGCAACCGCCGGGTTTTCCTCGAAGAAAGCCCCGAGGTTCTCGTTGACCGCCGCCTCCACGATCCCTTTCACCTCGCTGTTGCCCAGCTTCGTCTTGGTCTGCCCCTCGAACTGCGGATTGCGCAGCTTGACGCTGACCACGGCAGCCAATCCCTCCCGAACATCTTCACCCGTGGGATTCTCGCGCAGGTCCTTCAGCAGGTCGTTTGCCTGCGCGTACGAGTTGAGGCTCCGCGTGAGCGCCGCTTTGAAACCGATCAGGTGGGTCCCGCCTTCATGTGTGTTGATGTTGTTGGCAAATGAGAAGATGGTTTCACTGTAGCCGTCGTTGTACTGCATCGCAGCTTCGACGACCACATCCTCCTTGCGCGCCTCGAAGTAGATCGGCTTTGGGTGAAGCGGGGTCTTGTTGGCGTTCAGAAACTCCACGAAGGATGTGATCCCGCCCTCGTACTTGAAAACGTCATGCCGGTCCGAGCGCAAATCCTCCAGCACGATCTGCAAACCGCGGTTCAGAAAAGCAAGCTCCCGCATCCTGGCTGCGATCGTGTCGTAGCTGAACTCCAGCACTTCGAATATCTCGCCATCCGGCTTGAACGTGATCTTGGTGCCGCGCCGTTTTGTCTTCCCGGTCTGACGGAACCCCGTGACCGGCTTTCCGCGCTCGTAGGACTGCTCAAAGACCTGTCCGCCCCTCCAGATTTCGAGGTCCAGCCTCTGGCTCAGTGCGTTCACCACTGAAACGCCTACGCCGTGCAATCCCCCCGACACTTTGTAGGACGCATTATCGAACTTGCCGCCCGCGTGCAGCACCGTCAGAACAACCTCAGCCGCAGACTTCCCGCTCTGCTCATAAAAATCAGTCGGTATCCCGCGGCCGTTGTCAGTGACAGTGATGCTGTTGTCGATGTGGATGGTGACATCGATCCGATCACAGAAGCCGTTGAGGGCCTCGTCAACCGAGTTGTCGACAACCTCGTACAACAGGTGGTGCAGCCCATCGGAGGAGGTCGACCCGATGTACATCGCCGGCCTCGTCCGGACGGCTTCCAGGCCCTCCAGGACCTTTATCTTATCCGCACCATAGTCGAGCTCGGATGCGCTTGCATTGGGCGGAGGCGTCTCCACCGCAGGAGGTACCTGAGGCTCATTCTGATCCATAATTGACTACCTTAGTTCGAGAAGCGAGGTGCTGAAAGAATACCGCGCACCAAAGCGAAGTAAGCTTATTGTTCTCAATCACTTATTTCGCAAGATTGTAACCATGAATTATAGCACACGGAATGCCCCGGATTTGGTGATTTTTCAGTTTTCTCTTTTGAATAAGTCTCTTAATTACAGTGGTTTATAGTTTGCTTGTAATATACCTTGCAGACCTACGGCGCCCCGGACGGTTCCATCCCTTGCGCGCATGCCGAAACCGTCCCTGATTCGACCAGGAAACGGCTTACGGAGCTGCTCATCGGAGGCAGGATTTCCTCTTTTGCGGTGGTCACGAGCGTCTGCGTTCGCTCGGAAAGGTATGACAGGAAGGTCCGCAGTCGGCCGGTGTCCAACTCCGCCTCGACGTCATCGACCAGGAACACGGGGTAATAGCCCTGGTCCCGCCTGTGGATCTCCATCTGTGCGAAGTAGAGAGAGATCATCGCGCTGCGTTGTTGTCCCGCTGAACCGAAGTGCGCTGCAGGCTTGCCGTCGATGTATATCTTAAGGTCGTCCCTGTGCGGCCCGACCGTCGTGAAACCAAGCTTTCGATCCGCGCATCGGCTCGCGCGCAGGCCCTCACGCAGGCTCCCCTCTATCGCTTCGACACTGCTCAGATCCCCGCAGCCGACTGCAAGGTAGTGGAGTTTCACTTCCTCGCCGCCGAACAGTGCCTGGGGTAACTCCTGCTTCAGCTCCTTCACATAACGGACGCGGTTCCAGGCGAGTCGGGCTCCTTCACGAGCGATTGCTTCGTCCCAGCATTCAATCTGGCGTTCGTCGACGACCGCTTGCCGCGCGTCCACCTCGCCACCCAGCAGGCTGTTTCTTTGCTTCAAGGCCCGCACGTAACCTGCTATGTGGCGGACGTGCCCCGGGTACATCATGACCAGCGCACGGTCCAGGAACGCCCGCCTTTCCGCTGGCGCGCCCCTGATCGCTGAAATGTGCCCCTGCGTGAATGCCAGTACGTGGAATTGCCCGGCGAATTCGTCCAACCCGACGCTCTTCCCGTGAACGCTCAGGTCCTTGTCCGAACGGGAGATCCGCACCTGCAGTCTCTTCTCACCACCCCCGTGCGTTACCACGCCTGAGACTCTGCACTCCGGTTGGCCGTGGCGTATGCATTCCCGGGCGAGCGACGTACGGTAGGTCTTGCCGTACCCGAGGATGTATATGGCCTCGAGCAGGTTTGTCTTTCCCTGGCCGTTGCGGCCGACAAGGAGACTGAGGCCGTCGCAGAGAGCAACGGTTTCCTTCTCAAAATTGCGAAACTGTTCGAGCTGAAGACTGGTAAGGCGCACGCCTAGAATTTCATCGGCATGACGATGTATCGGTAGTCAAAATCACTCCCGGCACTCGGCGTGATCATCCCCTGCGTGTCCCCGTCCCTCAGCGACAGAACCACGTTTTCGCTGCCGCACACGCCGAGAAAATCCAGGAGATACTGCGGATTAAAGCCGATTTCAACACCCGCACCCTCGTACTCGATCCCGATGACCTCCCTCGCCTCGCCCGCATCCGCGCTGCTCGCAGTCATTTCCAGATTGCCCGGCGTCACGCTGAAACGAACCGCTCTGAGCTTCTCATCCGACATAACCGCCGCTCGGCGAATGGCTTCCAGGAGCATTTTGGCCGATGCCGTGACGCTCTTATCGTTCTCACGCGGGATCACCATTTCGTAGTTGGGGAACTGTCCTGCAAGCACGCGGGACACAAGCCGCCTGTTGCCAATCGAGAAGAACAGGTGATTTTCGTCTCTGGCAAACCCAACCAGGAGTTCCTGGTCGCCGATGAGCTTCAGGATTTCAAGCAGCGTCTTACGAGGAACCAGGGCCCGGATTTCCGTCTCGACGCCCTCGAACTGGGCAGCTTTCGAAACCAGCGACAGGCGATGGCCGTCTGTCGCGACCATGCGGATTTCCTGCGGCGCCAGTGCCAGCAGGGCCCCGTTCAGCGAATACCGCGACTCTTCCTGGGTGATCGCGAAAAGGACCCTCTGGATCATCCCCTTCAGCAAAGATCCCGGAATGGAAACCAGCGGCCCGTTGAACTCAGGTATGGAGGGAAAATTCTCCCGTGGCAGCCCCACCACCTTGAACTCCGAATTCCCCGACCGGACCTCCATCCAGTCGTTTTCAAGTTGCACGCACCTGATATCCGAGTCCTCCGGGAGCAACCGGACTATATCGAACAACCGGCGTGCGGAAACCGTCATCGTTCCCTCCTCACCGACATCGGCTCCGCACCCGCAACAGATGCTTACATCCAGATCCGTGGCGGTAATGTCCACCTGTTCTCCCCGCGCATCGAGGAGGATATTCGAGAGGATGGGGATCGTGCTCTTCTTTTCGATGACGCCCTGCACCAGGTTCAATTCGCCGAGTAATGCGCTTCTCTTGACGTTGAATAGCATGAAATCAGGACTCCCAGGAGTTAGGTCGATTGAGAGAGACAAGCGATTATAGCAAATTTC
>JAFNAH010000304.1 GCA_017860075.1 Acidobacteriota bacterium
GTCCCTGACGTACAGCTGCACGACCTCGACACCCTTGCGCGCCCCGGCATTCCGGATCGAGGCCGTCACATGCACGGTGCCGCCCGGCCCGATCGTCTTCTCGCGGATCCGCAGGTCGCTGTATTCAAATTTCGTGTAAGTGAGGCCATAGCCGAAGGGATAGAGCGGCTGCGGATCCATGTCTGCGTACGGTTTGCCCCAACCTTCCCTGACCCAGTATTCTTTAGACGGATTGAAATTGTAGTAGACGGGCAGTTGACCCGCGTGGCGCGGGAATGTTACGGGGAGCCGGCCTTCGGGATTGGAGTCGCCGAAAAGAACGTCGGCGACGGCTGTGCCGCCCATTTCGCCGCACATCCAGGCTTCGACGATCGCCGGGATGTTCCCGTCGATCCACCGTATCGCAAGCGGGCGGCCGCTTACCAGGACAACGACAGTCGGAGTCCCCGATGAATGCACCGCCTTGACCAGCTCCTCCTGCATTCCCGTGAGCTCGAGCGTGGCGACGTCGTAGCCTTCCCCGTCGGTCCCCAGCCCGCCGGGAGTCTGCCACGTGTTCTCGCCCAGCACTACGACGGCAGCATCCGCGTTCTTCGCAGCCTCGCGGGCCTTGGCGATTTCATCCAGCCCCGTTCCAACCACGTTACAGCCCTTGACATACGTGACACTGGTCGAGGGGGACACCTTCGCCTTGATCCCTTCGAGCACGGTGACGATATGCTGCAAAACGGTATTTGCCGTGTAGTCCCCGAGCTGATTCTTCGCGTCGTCCGCGTTGGGCCCGATCACTGCAATCGACTTCAGATCCTTGCGCAACGGCAGAAGCCCGTTTTCATTCTTCAGAAGAACGATCCCTTCACGGGCGGTGCGCAGCGCGACTTCGCGGTGCTCCGCCGTGTGCGAAACAGCTACCGCCCGCTCGGGATCGACATAGGGATGCTCGAAAAGGCCCAGGCGGTATTTCTGCTGGAGGATCCTCCGGACCGCCCGATCGACAAGCGCCATGGGCACCCGCCCCTCGCGCACGTTCTCGATCATCGCCTGCATGTAGCCTTTCTCATAGGAGATCCCGACATCCAGGCCCGCCTTGATCGCGAGTTCACCGGCTTCTTTCTGGTTTGCCGCGAGACCTTCGTAGACGAGGGTCGAGATGCCGCCGCCCTCGCCCAGGACGAGCCCCTGGAAGCCGAGCTCCTGCCTCAGGATGGTCGTCAGGATCCATTCGGAGGCGTGTGTCGGGACGCTGTCGATTGCCGGATACGTAGCCATGACTCCGAGCGCACCCCTCTTCTTGATTCCGGCGACCCAGGGAGGCAGGAAAACGTTGCGCAGTGTGCGCTCGGAGATTTCCATCGCGCCGCGCTCCAAGCCGCTTACAGGCTGGCTCTGACCCGGGTAGTGGCACAATCCGGCCACAACCTTGTCGGGCGCAGACACATCATCACCCTGCACGGCACTGACGATCGATTCGGCGATCTGCGCACAGAGGTATGGATCTTCGCTGTATCCTTCCTGGTTTCTTCCGAGACGCGGATCCCGGTTGGGTTCGACCACGAGCGTGAAAAGCTGATGAATCCCGACAGCGCGCGCCTCACGGGCAGCGATCGTGTAGATCTCCTTGACGAGCTCCGGGTCCCAGGTACTGCCGATGGCGAGGCCTTCGGGGAAGATGGTCGCGCCGGAGCACATCAGGCCGTGCGTACCCTCCTCGGTCTGAAGCAGAGGGATTCCGAGCCGCGTTTTGCCGGTTGCGATCCTCTGCAGCTCGTTGAAGTACTGTGCCTGCTGGCGCGGGCCTTCGTGCAGGATCGTGTTGGCGAGAGTGAAGAAGCCGCCGCCGGGGCCGATTCCCTGCTCGTACGTTCCCTCAGCGAAGCCCTTGCACGCCGCCATCTTGGCCGGATCCTCCTTGCCGAGCCCGTCCTCGTAGACGCAGGGCATGTTCATCTGGCCGATCTTCTCCTCCAGCGTCATCCGTTCCAGCAGATCTTCGATGCGACGGTGAATGGGCTGGCCGGCGTCGCGATACAGTGGCACTGCCGCCGCCCCGCCCCCGCGCTGCTTTTCTATATAGCCCGCGATTGCGTCGACCGTATCGATCCAGAGTCCGTTCGCAGGATCGGTCGCATACCTGCACAGGGCTTCCAGCATAGCGGTGCGAGTGGTCTGACGCTCGACCGCTGTGCCGATGTCATGTCCGGCAAGTACCAGCCAAAGCCCTTCGTTCCTGGCCTGCTCGATGGTCGGCTTGAGCTTGTCGAAATCCAGGTTGTCGCTCGGCACACCCATGAGTTGCGCGAGATCGCAGAACGCAGGATCGTTCGCGCTCTCGTTCATCCAGCCCCGCCCGGCACGGAAGAGCTCAGCCACCAGGGGGATGTAACTCTTGAGGTTCCGGCCCCTGCCCACATAGGTTTCGCCGCAAGGATAGGCAAAGGTCCGCGGAGTTACCCCGACCAGCTCCCGTACAGCCTTGTTGGCATCCGTCATTTCTGCGCGGATTCTCTCGAGCGTGTAGTCCTCGAGTGCATGCTGCCGAGCCCAGGGAAAGTTGCCGCTGCAAGGGTGGTTCAGGGAGTGGTTAGCGATCTCGTGTCCGCCTGCTGCAGCTTTCTTCCAGCCAGGCAACCGCTCGCGAACCCCCGATGGCGATACATAGAACGTAACCTTGACCCCATGTCGATCGAAGAGCGGGACACCATTGTCGATCTGGCTCGGGCGGCCATCATCAAAGGTCAGGCTTATCGCGGCGCGCTTACCCGCCGGCCAGCGGAACGTGCTCTTGGCTGCAGGTTGAGTGGTTTCATATTGAGCGCTTCCGACGGCGGACGTCAGGAGACAGATCGATACGATAGCGGCAAGGTATCGGTAGTTCATGCTTCACTCCAGTTTGCTGAGTAGGGCTCGGGAAACCGTCGCCTCGCCCGCGACGAGAAATTGTCAGGTAGGCAGCCCCACAGGGCACGATACGCCGGTGCCGCCCAGACCACAGTACCCTCCCGGGTTCTTCGCAAGGTACTGCTGGTGGTAATCTTCTGCATAGTAGAATTCCGACCGCGGGCGAACCTCCGTGGTGATTTGCCCGTACCCGGCTGCGGTCAGTACACGCTGATAGGTCTCTCTCCCGTTCTCTGCGGCCGCCCTTTGCGCATCGTCGGCCGCAAAGATGAGGGAGCGATATTGGGTGCCGATATCGTTCCCCTGGCGCATGCCTTGCGTCGGGTCGTGCGCTTCCCAGAAGATGCGCAGCAGATCCTGGTAGCTCACAACATGCGGATCATAAACTACAAGCACCGCTTCGGCATGACCCGTTTGCCCGGTGCAGACTTCTTCATAGGTAGGGTTGGGCGTGTAGCCGCCCGAGTATCCGACTGCGGTCGTGAATACTCCCTTCACCTGCCAGAACCTGCGTTCCGCTCCCCAGAAACATCCCAATGCAAATATCGCCTGCTCGAACCCATCCGGGAAAGGCGGTTGCAGCGGATGCCCGTTCACGTAGTGCGCGGCCGGCACAGGCATGGGTTTTGTCCTGCCGGGCAGCGCCTCGTGCGGATCCGGCATTCCCAGCTTCTTCGAAAACAGGGCCATGGATTATCTCCCGATCTGGATTCTCTTTGTCATCTCGTGTTTATTATAGACTGACGGTCGATGAGAACCATGGACCTTCACCAGGGAGGTGTCAATTCAGTCGGC
>JAFNAH010000305.1 GCA_017860075.1 Acidobacteriota bacterium
TTGGTCTGAGGATCGAATTGTGATATACATCACACTACCCCTCTGCCCGATAGAAGCCGTTGTATGAGGCGTGAGTACATCTATCCCCACCGGAGTGTGCGGTCGTTCCCGATATCGGCCAGGCGTGTGTGCGCCGCGCTAGCCCTCGCCTTCCTTCTGAGCGTCGCCGTCTTCTACTTTGGCACCCGGCTGCTCGATGTCCACAACCGGATTGCGCGGCTCATTCTGAAGTATACGGGCATTCCGGCCGTGGGAGTACGTTCCATCGAAATCTTCCCGGGCCTGGGGCCGGTTGACGTGCCTGTCGTTCCCCAGCCGATGGACCGGGCGAGCCCCCTGCGAAACGGGATCTTCTTCGCTTCGGCGCTCTCCGCGATGATCTTCGCTCACCGGAGGTTCGCGCTCGGCCGTAATTTTATCGTTTTTCTGATTATCCTGCTCTGTGCTTCAGGGATCGTCGTGCTCTTCGTCCCCTCTTTTTCTTTCGATTCGGTCGTCTATTCCCAGATCTGGCTGCGGGGGGAGATACTCATCTGGCTTCTTCTGCCGTGGGTTTCAGCCCTGCTTTTCGTCCTGACAGTACCCACGATGGCCGGCGGATTTCTGTGGGGGTTGGTCATTGAGTGCTACGTTGTGTTTTGGTCTTCCATGAGGCTTGCGTTCTGCCTCGGGGTGCTGCATTACTCCGGGATACTTTTCCTGCCGTTGCTCTGGTTTGTTCTCGGAATCCTGTTCGACCTTGTCATCGTCCTCTTTTTTTACTCTCTCGCTCTGGAGCAGTCCATCAAGAGAACGATGGGTGGGAGGAGATCGTGACCTACCTGATACTGGCCTGCAAGGTGTGCCTTGGCTTCACCATAGTCGTCCTGACGGTCTACGCCATCCGGCATTACCTCTTCGCTCTCTATCGTATCTCGCTGAGAAACTCCCAGGACATGATGGAACTGGTGGGATTTACCACCCCGTCCGTGTCGGTGCTCGTTCCCATGCACAACGAGGAGAAGGTGGCGGCCCATGTACTCCAGGCGCTTGTGGATTGCGATTACGACTGGAACAGGCTGGAAATCCTGGCTATCGACGATCGATCGGAAGACCGCACCGGTGAGATCATCGACCAGTTCGCCGCGAAATATCCCATCATCAAAGCAATCCACCGGTCGAAAGGCGTCGGAGGAAAAGGAGCGGCTCTTCGGATCGCGAGCGCCCAGGCGAGCGGCGAGATCCTGCTGCTCTTCGATGCGGATTACGTGCCGGGCCGGTCGATGATCAAGTTCCTGATCGCGCCTTTCTGTGACCCTGAAGTCGGCGCCGTGATGGGCAGAGTCGTTCCCGACAATGGCGGCGCATCCTTGCTCGCAGGCCTGCTGGAACTGGAACGGAGCGCGGGATACCAGGTCGGCCAGCAGGCCCGGTTCAACTTGAATCTGACGCCTCAGTTTGGCGGTACGGTCGGGGGCGTCAGAGCGTCGGTGCTCAAAGCCGTCGGGGGTTGGAACGCCGAATCCCTCACGGAGGACACCGACTTGACGTTCCGTCTGCTCATGCAGGGATGGAAGGTTGCCTACGTGAACCGCGCGGAGTGTTACGAGGAAGCGCCCGAGACCTGGGAAGTGCGCAGTCGCCAGATTCGACGCTGGGCAATCGGCCATACGGAGTGCTTCCACGACCTCTGGAAGGCCTGGCTGAAGGGGAGATTCCTGAGCACCGCGGAGAGAATCGACGGCCTTTTCGTGCTCGCATGTTACCTGACCGCGCCAGTGCTGGTCCTTGGATGGTTGGCCTCGCTGGTGCTCTTCTTCACTCCGCAAGCCCATTCGACCGCTCTCTTCCTGGTGGCGCTTCCCTTTGTGGGCTATCAGTTGTTCGGTAATCAGGCCACATTCCTGGAGCTCGGCTCGGCCGCCCTTCTCGACTGCAATCGCAGGCGGATTCGCCTTCTGCCGCTGAGCCTGCTGAACTTCTTTGCCAGCACGGGTGCCATATGCCAGGCTCTGTTCAATTTCTATTTCGGCGGTATCTTCCGTTCGGGTCCGCATCACTGGCACAAGACGGTGAGATACAGGGACGCGGATGGAAGCGTCTATCGCACCGGCGAAAATGCTGATTCTGTTTCCAAGCTCCTTGTCCGGAGCCCAAACGGCTTATACCTTTCCAGATAAGCGGTGGAGTTGCATTGGCGGCCTGGCCTTTCGTCCTGTTCAGCATTGTCTTTGCGGCGCTGGTGTGCGCCCATTTTCTGCCGTCCTACAGGGCCTGGCTGAGTACGTGCGGTGAACACCCCGCCGATATCGATCCTGACTACGTACGAATGGAGGATTACTTCGCCCGCTCCTTCCGGCTGAAGATGTCGGAGTGGCGCAAGCTTCCGGTTTACGAGACCTTGCCTGACGGCACCTTGCTGATCCGTAAGGGGGATGAGCGGATAAGAGTGTCCGGACCTTGCGAGTATCCGGCCAGGAGCGAATCGGACGATATCCTCGCCGTGGAGGGAGATTTCCGATGCGGCACAGGCTGCGCCTTCAATCGCGAGATCCACGTTCGAGGAAACGCTTTCATCGGCCCGGGTACCCGACTGCAGTCCATCGCAGTTGACGGGAACCTGCAGCTGGGGGATCGTGTCATGGTGACACGCTGGGCCGACAGCGCAGGTGAGATGGAGCTCGGCTCCGATTCGGTCGTCCGGGCGCGCGCCACGTCCGGCGCGCTTATACGCTTGAGACGAGGGGCCAAGGTGGGATCGGCTTTCGCTCCGGTTGTCACCACGTCGACGAGGGATGGCGAGGACGAGGTGATATCGACGGAAGCGGCGTTTGACCGGCTTGAAATTCCCGCATCGGACGGCGTGCGGTCGCGGATCGATGCGGGAAGACAGCGGCGGATCGATCCGAAGAAGTTGCACCGGCTCGGTGCGGATTCATGGATCTATCGCGGCGATCTGAACGCCGCAGCCCCGGTTCGCGTCAAGACCCGCCTGGTCGTGTGGGGTGACCTGGTCCTTCCTGCCGGGAGCATTGCGGAAGAGGACCTGAAGGCGCGCGGCCGGATTTCGGTGGCACAGGATTCAGTCTGCCGCGGCAGCGTCGTCGCGGACAAAGAGATTTCGTTCGGGCCTTCGAGCCGGTTTCAGGGAATTGTGCACACGGGCAGGACCCTGCGATTGGGGCCCGGCGTCGTCGGCGGAGCCAGGGGCAGGAAGGTAGCGGCATATTCCGCCGGGATCCTCGAACTGGCAGAGAACGTGACAGTGTACGGAAAGGTCGCTTCCGGCGAACACGTGGCGGTCGTGACAGGCAAATAGGGAAGGAGAGTGGCCTCTGACAGCGAAAAGTGGCCGGGATCGAAGGGGGGCGTGCATGCGAACCGTCTACCTGCTGCTAACCGCGGTGCTGGTTCTCTGGGCGGGAGCGACAATCCCGGCCGCGGCGCAAGGCGGGGCTGCTCCTGCCCAGACGGCAGGACCACCGGCCGTCACGACGCTTCCTTACAGGTTCGAAATGGGCGGCTATTACACGTGGGCGGACAACGGGTACGGCAACTGGCGCGGGCTGGATGCGGCGCTGTGGTTCCGCGGCAACTCCCGGTTTGTTCCCGCCTTCCTCGTCGATTCTCAGACACGACCGGCGGGCACGCAGCAGAACTACGCCTTCACATCGTACATGAACTGGACCCAGTCTTTTTACACGG
>JAFNAH010000306.1 GCA_017860075.1 Acidobacteriota bacterium
CAGCTATTACGAGAGCCTGATGGCGCTCAACAAGCGCTTCGCCGCAGAGAAAAAGCGCGCGGTGGTCATCAAGCTGGCGCCGGATGCGCTGGAGGACGAGGACCTGATCGAGATGGTGAACGCCGGCCTGGTCCCGCTCATCATCGTGGACAAGCACAAGGCGGACTTCTGGAAGCAGATCTTCCCCAGGATCAAGGTGCATGACGGCGTCGCCGTGCGCACCGGCGGCAACGTCGCCTGGGCGATCCGCAAGGGCAGCCCGCAACTCAAGGCCAGTCTCGACGATTTCCTGAACCGCCACGGCAAGGGCACCACGTCGGGCAACGTGATCCTGATGCGCTACCTCAAGAACGCTAATTACGTGAAGGATGCCTCCTCCGAGGCCGAGCGCAGGAAATTTCTGTCGCTGATAGGGTACTTCCAGAAATACGGCAAGCAGTACGATGTGGACTGGCTGCTGATGGCAGCACAGGGATACCAGGAATCCCAGCTCAACCATAGCGTTCGCAGCCCCGTTGGCGCCATCGGTGTGATGCAGGTGATGCCCGCCACCGGCAAGGAGCTGAAAGTGGGCGACATCTCCCAGATCGAGCCCAACATCCACGCCGGGGTCAAGTACATGCGCTTCATGATCGACCAGTACTACGAGAAGGAGCCGATGACCAGGCTGGACAAGGCCTTGTTCGCCTTCGCCTCCTACAATGCGGGTCCCGCGCGCATCCGGCAGCTTCGCCAGGAAGCCGCCAGGCGCGGCCTCAATCCGAACGTCTGGTTCGGCAATGTGGAACATGTCGTCGCCGAGAAAATCGGCCGTGAGACCGTCACCTATGTAAGCAATATCTACAAGTACTACATCGCCTACCAGCTCATCATCGAATCCCAGGAGGCACGCAAGGCGGCGAGGGAAAAGATCCAGGGTGGGAAGAAGCAAGCACCTGATCGATGACGAGACCGCATGTTGGAATTCCGGCCCCGGTTGCCCTCACTGATCACCCGTAAGACCAAGGTCTAATGGCCGCCCAGGGAATAGGCCATTAGACTCCAACTGTTGGCTGTCGTTTGCGATGGCAGTGAACGAACGGGGAGAATGGCAATGCAGATTCCTTTTCAGAACAGACCGCTGTAATCAACCGGCTCATGGAGGCACAACTCAGAAGCCGTTTCCCGGGTCTTCCCCTGCGGCAGAAGGGCGTTCTCCATACGCTTGCATGGTTGGGGCTGCTGCTGGCCCTGCTGCTGCAGGCAGGGTGCGCAAGCTTGCCGACCGACTATCCGCGTTCTTCGTCGACGACGCTGATGGATACCGGTGACACCCGGCTGGGACAAGCCTCCCGCCGCTTGCTTGCCGGGCACCCCGACGTGTCGGGCGTGCATCTTCTCAATCGTGGAACAGACGCTTTCCTGGCGCGTCTTGCCCTGGCGGAAGCCGCCGAGAAGAGCCTCGATATCCAGTATTACATCTG
Organism: Acidobacteriota bacterium; assembly: GCA_017860075.1. Taxonomy (GTDB): domain Bacteria; phylum Acidobacteriota; class UBA6911; order UBA6911; family UBA6911; genus JACADW01. The sequence continues at coordinate 1,464 of JAFNAH010000306.1, forward strand.
GCATGGCGACACGACCGGCAAGGTGCTGCTGGAGCGGGTTCTGCGCGCCGCCGACCGCGGGGTGCGGGTGCGTCTCCTGCTGGACGATATCGGCACCGCGGCTGGCGACCGCAACCTGCTCGCGATCGACAGTCACCCCAACATCGAAGTGAGGCTTTTCAACCCCATCGCGGCACGTTCAACCCGGCTGCTGGGCATGATGTCCGACTTCTCGCGCACCAACCGGCGCATGCACAACAAATCCTTTACGGCCGACAACCAGGTCATGATTGTCGGGGGGCGCAATATCGGGGACGAGTACTTCGAGGCCCGGCCGGACGTCGCATTCGCCGATCTCGACCTGCTTGCGATCGGCCCTGTCGTGGGGGAGGTCTCCCGCCACTTCGATCGCTACTGGAACAGCCCGCTCGCCTTTCCGATCTCGGCCCTTTCCCAGGCAAGGCCCAGCGATGAAGAGCGGCTTCAGGCGCTTGCCGGGCTTCGGGAATTTGTGCGGTCACAGACTGAAGGAGGCTATGCCCAGGCACTCAAGTCCTCGGGATTGGCCGAGAGGCTCGCAGCGGGCAGCCTTCCCTTCAGCTACGGCAAGGCCCGGGTGGTGGCCGACGATCCGATGAAGATCCTGCAGGAATCCGCGGACAAATCCAGCCTCCTGCTGCCCAATCTGCTTCCCGAGTTCGAGTCACTCGGCTCCGAGCTTGTGCTGGTGTCGCCCTACTTCGTGCCGGGCAAGGCCGGAGTGGCTCGCCTGCGGTCCTTGTCGGCGCGCGGGGTAAAAGTCAGGGTGCTCACCAACTCGCTGGCCTCGACAGACGTGCCTGCGGTGCACGCAGGCTACCAGCAGTATCGCCGGGCGCTGCTCGACGCGGGGGTCGAACTCCATGAACTCAAGCCGACCGTCACCCGGGATGCGAGGGGTGGCGCACCTGCGGGATCAGGGCCAGGTGCGGTGAAGCGTCCTTCATCGGGTTCTTCACAAGCGTCCCTGCATGCCAAGGTGCTGATTTTCGACCGGCGTTCGCTGTTCGTGGGATCCATGAATCTCGATCCCCGATCCGTACTCACCAACACCGAAATCGGTGTGGTGGTGGACCAAGACGAACTGGCCGCATCGATGGTCGAGAAACTGGATAGCCATTTGTCGGACATCGGGTTTCGGCTCGAACTGACGTCCGCCGGGCCGGATTCGGCGCCTGAAATCGAGTGGGTAACGACCGAGGACGGGCAAGCCGTTCGATATACGCGCGAGCCGATGACCTCTGCATGGCAGCGATTCAGGGCCTGGTTCTATTCCCTGTTGCCGATCGAGCATCTGCTATGAATACTGGGCGGGTGTGCCCACCGAGCCAAGACAGGCAGACAGGTCATGCACCTCGATCGCCCGCCGAACGTGATCCCGCCATTCACCAGGCGCTTGTTGGTGACCCCTGAACCACTCAACCGAAAGGAAATGTTATGAAACATCCCATGACTTCGACCCCCGTCCTCGTTCTCGCGCTGCTTCTCTCCGCCGGCGTCACGCAGGCGGCACACGCCCAGGCACCGTCGTCCGGTGTCAAGACCGAAGAAAGGGCTGGCGTAAATCCCCAGGGTACGGCTGCGGCGAAGGTGACCATAAGCGCGGTGACCGCCACGGTGGAAGCCATCGACCTGGCAACCCGGATGGTGACCCTCGTTCGGCCGGATGGAAAAAGCTTCGTCGTGCAGGCGGGCGAGGAAGTCAGGAACCTGGCCCAGGTCAAGGTGGGCGACAAGGTGACGGTCGAATACTACGAAGGGCTTGTCGCGGAAATCGCGCCCCCTGGTAGCGCGCCAGATAAGGTGAAGGTGACCGAGGCCATGGGCAGGGCGGCGCCTGGCGAGCGTCCGGCCGGCGCAGTGGGCGAGGCGATCAGTGCAACGGTGGTCATCGAGTATGTCGATACCCTCCGCAACGTGGTTCACTTCAAGGGCCCCCTCGGCAAGACGCGCATTGTCAAGGTCATGAAGCCGGAATTCAGGACGATGCTGAAGAACCTGAAACCCGGTGATCAGGTCAAGCTCACCTATTTCGAGGCCGTGGCTGTCAGCGTCAAGCCGGCGAGCAACTGAATCCGGACCGGGCGGGGGGTGTTCGCAATGGCCACCCGCCCGGTTTGAGATCAGGGCTGTCCTGCTGCATTGAAAAATTCAGGGTCACATTTCATGAACAC
>JAFNAH010000307.1 GCA_017860075.1 Acidobacteriota bacterium
CGAGGATATTGAAGAGGGCTGGTCCGCCGTTGCCGACTTGATCCGCCAGGGAAAGGTGCGATACGGAGGCGTTTCCAACTTCAGCGTCGCACAGCTCGAACGCATCAGGAAGATCCATCCGGTCGCATCGGTTCAGCCGCCTTACAGCATGCTCGTCCGGGGAGTCGAGCAGGACCTGCTCGCTTACTGCGCAGCTCACCGGATCGGTGTGGTCTGCTACAGCCCGATGTACAAGGGACTCCTCACGGGCCGCTTCAACAGGGAGCGCCTGCAGCAACTGGCGGAAGATGATCACCGGCGGAAAGATCCGAGGTTCCGGGAACCTCAGATTTCGAAGAACCTGAAGCTGGTCGAGAGGTTGGTCCCGATTGCACAGCGGGAAGGCAGGACACTCGGGGAATTGGCGGTTGCCTGGGTGTTGAGACGGCCCGAGGTGACTTCCGCGATCGTGGGAGCGAGAAGCGCGGCGCAAGTCGATGAGTTTGTGGCCGCGGGCGACTGGTCATTGCCCGCGGGGCTCGAATCGCAGATCGAAGGGCTGCTCGCGCAATCCGCGTAATTGATACGCGCGGAAGTCCCTGCCCGCCGCGTCAGAATCTTACGAAGAAGCCGACGCTCAATTCGAACATGTTGAGGCTGTTGTCGTAGACCTTGGTTGTGGTGTAGCCCCGCGCGTCGAACCGCAGGCCGGTGGGACCGAAGAGCTTCCACTTGATCCCGCCGCCGTAGTTCAGCGCAAACTCACCGCCGACCGGCAGATTGTCGGAACCATGCTGCCAGATGAGACCTGCACCCGCGGTCGCGTAAGGGGTGAAGTTCTTCAGCGGGAAGTTCACGATCACGTTGGCGCTGTAAATGAATCCGTTGGAGTCCTGTCCGTCCGGGAGACCACTCGGGGCGAGGAAGTTCGAGCTGAAGCCGAAAGTCTGTTCCAGCCCCACCGTCGGGATGAAGTTCATGTTGAGGCGGAATCCATAGACCGCGCCGCCGTCGAGATTGACCTGCCGGGCGCCGCTGTGCAGGTTGCCCGGGTTTACACCGCCCACGTAGAAGGTCAAGTCCGATGCCAGCAAGCCCTGTGCGGGAAAAACTCCGAACAGCAGGGCGGGGAAGACAACTCGTACACAATTCTGGAAGAGTCTCACGTTCACCTCGGTCAGGGCCGGAACATTCCCCAAGCGCCTGCTGATCGTCGCGCTCAGGTCCCGGTCTGTTGTCCCGTGCGGAGAGGCGCCGCACGGCATTTTAGCATCATGGTTCAGCCTGACAGACCGGACCCACGTGGTGGCCGTCTTGTCGCTCAGATTGTCATCTGCTGAACGGGCACTGTCAACTCTGCAGGCGATTCACGACTTCGGAAGCTCATCCCCCTGGACTATAATATGCGTTTTGCCGATGTCCCGCGGTGCCACCAAAGGACTTCACGAGAGGAGTGACATGGAACTGACCAGGCGTTCATTGTTGACCGCAATCGGAGCCGCGACCGTGTCCGGCGTCACAGCTCCTTCCACGTTCGGTATTGCGCCCGTCAAGCGACGCGGGGAACCGCGAATGAAACTGAGCCTGGCGGCATACTCATTTCGTGATTATCTCTCCGGATCCGCAAAATCCATGAACATGGAGGATTTTGTGGATCTGGCTGCAACGTACCCGCTGGATGCTGTCGAGCCCACCTCCTACTACTTCGAAGAACCCGTCACGCGCGACTACCTCAGACGGTATCAGAGACGGGCTTTTCTGAACGGTCTCGATATTTCCGGCACGGCGATCGGCAATACCTTCACCTACCCGCCGGGGACGCAGCTTCGGAAGGAGATTGACGAGACCAAGAAATGGATCGAGCGCGCCGCGGACATGGGCGCGCCTGTCATCCGGATCTTCGCGGGGTCCCTGGAGAAGGGAACCAACATCGCGGATGCCCGGAAGTGGTGCCTTGACGCAATCCAGGAGTGCTGCCAGTTTGCAGGTGAGCACGGCGTGATCCTGGCGCTGGAGAATCATGGCGGAATCGTCTCCACCCCCGACGAGACCCTTGCGATCGTCAAGGCTGTGCAGTCGGACTGGTTTGGCGTCAACCTGGATACGGGCAACTTCAACGGCGCTGATCCCTATGCGGAACTTGCCAGGGTGGCGCCCTACGCGGTGACCGTGCAGGTCAAGACGGAGATCTCTGTGAAGGGGGGTCCCAGGCAACCGGCCGACTTCGCACGGATCATCGACCTGCTCAGGAAGGCGGGGTACCGCGGTTACGTGGCCCTCGAGTACGAAGGCAAGGAAGATGCGAAAACGGCCGTACCGCGACATCTCCAGAACCTGAGAAGGTTGATCAGCTGATTCGTAACGCCTGCGTGATGTTTGCCATTCCCCTATTTTGAACGGATCCGAACATGGCCGAATTGGAACAGGAACTGATTACCTGGCGGCGACATGTCTCATCGCAGGTGCCCGTCATTGCCGAGCTGCTGGATGCAACGGAAGATGAACGCACGAAGGGCGGCTACGGCCAAACGATCGAGGAGATCGTTCAGCAGCCGGTGACCTGGCTGGATACGGCCGCGAGGGCTGTGGACCAGCGCAGCGCCCTGCAGACGCTTCTCGGCCGGGACAGGCATGAGACGGGCATTCGGTCGCTTATGCTGACAGGTTCCGGCAGCTCGCTGTATGCAGGCGAGTGCGTGGCGCCTGCACTGCAATCCGAGCTGGATCTGCCGGTGCGGGCGATCGCGGGCGGCGACCTGCTCACTCACCCGCGCGCTGCGGTTCTGCCCGGCCGGCCGTCTCTGCTCGTGTCCATTGCCAGATCAGGCAACAGCCCCGAGAGCGCCGCGGCGGTTGAAAACCTTCTGCAGGCGGAAACCGACTGCCGCCACCTGTTCGTCACGTGCAACAAGCAGGGTCGCCTGGCTGTGGGATACCGGGATGACCCGAGGACTCAGGCCCTGATCCTGCACGAGCGCACCAACGACCGGAGCCTGGTCATGACGAGCAGCTTCACGAACATGGTTCTGGCTGCGAGGTCCCTGGGCTTTCTCGACAGGCCATCGCTGTACCAGGAAACGGTGCACCGATTGAGAGGCATAGCCGGGCACCTGATGATCCGCTACGCCCAGCCTCTGGCGGCGGCAGCACGAGATGACTACGGTTTTGCCCTCTACCTCGCCTCGGGCTGCCGGTTTGGAGCCGCCCGCGAGGCGAGCCTGAAGATGATGGAAATGAGCGCCGGGAGAACCCGTACGATGGTCGAGACCTACCTGGGCCTCCGGCACGGCCCTATGGCCGCCATCCATGACGACACACTCATCGTCTGCTTCCTGTCCGGGGATGCGTTGGCCCGTGCGTACGAGATCGACCTCATCCACGAACTGAACCGCAAGAGTCTCGGGAGGCGGAAGGTCATCGTGGGTGAAGAGATACCAGACGAGCTTCTGCGCGACGGAGACGTCGCGGTTGAATGCCCGGGGATGAAACAGGCGGGTGACGACAACGTCGCCGTCATTGATGTCCTGGCCGGCCAGTTGCTCGCGTTATACCATTGCCTGGCGATCGGACTGCGGCCCGATTCCCCGTCTCCCGAAGGGGTCATCAGCCGGGTGGTCGGTGACTTCCAGATCCACACGCCGCCCCGGGTCCATCACTGAGCCCGAACATCGCGAAT
>JAFNAH010000308.1 GCA_017860075.1 Acidobacteriota bacterium
CATCCTGTTTCGCAGTGCTATCGCCACCGCCTTCTTGGCCGCTCGCTGCCCGATGACGTACTTATCGAGTTCGGCGACGATCTGCCGCGGGGACATTTCGTCCAACCCACGACGGCGCGCCGGAACTGCCGAATAGTATTCGCGCATTTTCAATGCCGGGGAAAGGGTTCTACAGCTCTTCGACGAGTATCTCGGAGTTCGTGAAAATGCAGATCTCGCTGGTAATCTGCAGACTCTCGCGGGCAATCTGCCTGGCCGACATTTTCGTGGAGCGCATCAAAGCCCTTGCGGCTGCGAGTGCGTACGCCCCGCCGGAGCCGATGGCCAGGATCCCGTCATCCGGCTCGATCACGTCGCCCGTACCGGATATCAGGTACGTGGATTTCCCGTCCGTGGCAAGCAGGAACGCCTCGAGATGCCTCAGGGCGCGGTCGGTGCGCCACTCCTGTGCCAGTTCCACCACGAGCAGGACAGTGGTTCCATGATAGGACTGCCGCGATGGTTTCATCACATGCGAGTATAGACACCGCCGGAATTCGCTGTCAAATTGTATGCCTCCGTGGGGACACTTCGTCGAAGCGTGCAGGTTCCGCGCGGACGCTGCGTGCCCGCGCTGCAGCCATCGACGAGCAGCAGGCAGCTGGAGGTAGCAGACCCTCGCCGAAGATCTCGAGGCCCGCGCCGGCGGTGCGGGCCCACCCTGGCGGTCCCTGGGCGGATGACCGGTGGAAGTGAGTGAAACATGAGTTACCTCATGCAACTTGTCTGTCCGAAATGTTCCACATCCTACCCCGCAGGCCGGGTGTACGGTCTCTGCCCGTGCGGATCTCCGCTTCTGGCAACTTATGACCTGAAGGAGGCGGCGCCGGGATTTCGGCCCGAGTCCCTCGCAGGGCGACCCGAAACGATGTGGCGCTACCGGGAAGTGCTTCCGGTCCGGGATCCGTCGAATATCATCAGCCTGGGAGAAGGCTTCACGCCGCTCGTTCGCGCGCAGCGGTTAGGCAGGCACCTGGGCCTGGATCGGCTATACATAAAGGAAGAGGCAGCAAACCCGACCGGATCGTTCAAGGCGCGCGGACTCTGCGCCGCCGTCAGCATGGCAAGGGAGCTGGGCATCCGGAAGCTCGCCATTCCTTCCGCGGGAAACGCCGCGGGCGCCCTGGCCGCCTATGCAGCCCATGCGGGCCTCGAGTCCTGGATCTTCATGCCGGAAGACACGCCGCGCGCCAACATCCGGGAAGCTGAGGTGTTCGGAGCCCATGTGACCCTCGTGCCTGGCCTCATCACCGACTGCGGCAGGATCGTCGCGGAGCGGAAGGACGCTGAAGGCTGGTTTGATGTCTCCACCCTCAAGGAACCCTACCGGATCGAGGGTAAGAAAACGATGGGATTTGAGCTGGCCGAGCAGTTCGCCTGGGAGTTGCCGGACGTAATCCTGTATCCCACCGGCGGGGGGACCGGCCTGATCGGGATGTGGAAGGCGTTTCGGGAGATGGAGAAGTTGGGTTGGATCGGCCCCGCGCGCCCGCGGATGGTTTCAGTCCAATCTGCAGGCTGTGCGCCGATCGTGCGGGCATTCGAGAAGGGGTTACGCCAGGCCGAGCCCTGGCAGAACGCCCGGACAATCGCATCGGGATTGCGAGTTCCCCGTGCCATCGGCGATTTCCTCATGCTCGAAGCCATCTACGAAAGCCGTGGGACAGCCGTCGCTGTAGACGACCAGGAACTGATCGGTGCCATACGGCTGTGCGGCAACCTCGAAGGAATCTTCCTCTGCCCTGAAGGCGCCGCCTGTCTTCCGGCTCTGCGCCGGCTCGTCGAACAGGGGTGGATCTCGGCCGGGGAGAGGGTTGTAATGTTCAATACCGCGTCAGGGCTGAAGTATCTCGACGTCCTGCAATGAGAAACTAGAGTAAGGAATCTAGAATCTAGAAGTTAGAAATTAGAATAGAAACAATGCCTGGATCCGCAGGGGTCACGCGATTCCAGAATTCCAAATTCCCGATTCTAATTTCTATGTTCCTTTCCCAAGGACACGCGATGACCGAACGACTCTACTACCACGACTCCTACCTGCTGGAATTCACGGCGACGGTCCTGGAACAGCAAGCGCGCGACGGCAAACCGGCTGTCGAGCTCGACCGGACCGCCTTCTACCCGGCGTCAGGAGGACAGCCCTGCGACACCGGCATCCTGGGAACCGCTCATGTGCTCGAGGTCGAGGAAACGCCTTCCGGGTCGATCCTCCATATACTCGATGCATCCCTTCCTCCGGGCCCGGTCACCGGTCGTGTTGACTGGGAGCGGCGTTTCGACCACATGCAGCAACATTCCGGGCAGCATGTCCTGTCACAGGCGTTCCTGAAGACAGCCGGCGCTGCAACGGCTTCTTTTCATCTCGGCCGGGAAACATCGACCATCGACATAGAGATCGCGCGGCCCTCCCCCGAGCAGATCCGGGCCGCCGAGGCGCTGGCCGCCCGGACAGTTTTCGAGAATCGGCCGGTTACGGTTATCAATGCACGTCCGGAAGAGCTCTCCGGTCTCGGCGTGCGCAAAGAATCGCAACGGCAAGGGGAGGTACGGGTAATCGAAATCGAGGACTTCGACCGATCCCCCTGCGGTGGGACCCATGTCAGACGCACGGGTGAGATCGGCCTGATCGCAGCGCTCGGCTGGGAGCACTACAAGGGAATGACGAGGATCGAGTTTGTGTGCGGCGGCAGGGCGTTGAGCGCTCTGCGCCACGCCCGGGACCTGCTGGACCGGCTCGGCGGTCAGTTTTCCGCCCACGCATCGGATCTTCCCCGTCTGGCGGCAAAGCTTCTCGACGAGCGATCGCAGCTTCAGAGGGAAAACGCGCGTCTCACCCAAAAGATGCTCGAAATCGAAGCGTTGGAATTGCTCTCTTCTGCCGATAAGTCTATTCGTCCGATCACAGTTTGCCGGAACTACGACCACCGGGATCTCGAGAATGTGAAGATCCTGGCTCGTAAGCTCACTGCTGGCGCGGGTATCGTCGCCATCCTGGGCACGGTTCACGATTCCGCACAGATCGTGGTCGCCAAGAGTTCTGACGTATCAGGCGATTGCGGGCTGGCGGTCAGGCAGGCTGCGGCCGCTCTAGGTGGCAGAGGCGGCGGTAAAGCGGACATGGCGCAGGCAGGAGGAGTACCGGACGAGCAGTTGAGCTCCTGGAGTGCGGCGATCGCCTCGTATTTCATTAACTGCAGGCCCCAATAACGCAGCCACGGAGAGCGTGATATCCCGGTGGCCCTTCTGCCAGTGTACTCCGGCTTGTTAGGCCGGGGGTTTCCCTTTTCAACCCGACGAGAGTGCCGGTTCGCGGGAGGTTGCCTCACGCGTGCGGCAGCTCAGAGGGCGTTCCTATTTGGCAGGCGATGAAAGCGGACTCATTCCTACTCGAAACCCAGGTCACCCGATCGGCCCCTCCCGAGTCTCCCTTCTCGGTGGCGGAATCAACCGTCGCGGCTGCCCTCCACAGTTCTTTGAGGCTAGGGGACATCCTGCGCGGGTGCAGAGAACTGCTGGCCGCGCGTTTTGCACTCGGCCGGGTCAGCTTTGTTCAGCACAGAGCGAACGACTCGACCGTAACCCTGTTCTCGACGGAGGAGGACGGACAGGGCGCCCTGGCCGGACCGAGGATAATCATACTCGGGAAGTCGCGTCTGCGCCGTTGCATCGCGCAACGGAAGAAGCTGATCGTGAATCTGCGCAGCCCCGCGGACTACGATGCGGTCGAACAGGAACACCTTCTGCAGCCTGGGGCGGGTTGCGTCATGTAT
>JAFNAH010000309.1 GCA_017860075.1 Acidobacteriota bacterium
ATGCTGGGAGCCGAGGGCTACACCGTGGAAACGGATTTCGCCGTCTCCGCGCCTGAACTGCTGACGGTTGCCGGCCTTCGGGATCTTCTCGATGAAGCGGGCCGCGGCACCTTTGCGACCGCGATCTTCTGGGGTGCGAACCCGGCTTATTCCTTTCCGCATGCGGCCGCCTGGAAGGACGCCGTGGCGAGGATTCCGCTGAGAGTGCGCATCGGCCTCTACGAAGACGAAACGGCGCTTGACTGCCGCTGGCGGCTTCCGGAACACCACTGGCTCGAGGCCTGGGGCGATTTCGAGCCCGCCGCTGATCTGCTCTGTCTGCGCCAGCCGACGATGGGTGCACTTCACGACAGCCGGCAGGGCGAGGATGTTCTGTTGGCGTGTCTCCGCGCCCTTGGGAGTGATGTTCCTCCTTCCTACTTCGAGTATCTGAAGGCGCGGTGGCGAAGAGATGTCTACCCTGCCGGGAGCCCCGTCCCTTTTGAGACCTACTGGGATGCGGCGCTGCATGACGGCCTGGTGAGCCGCGATGCCCGCCCGCGCTCTCCGCGAGTCCTCCGCGTCGAGGCCCTCGGCGAAGCGATGAGCGCCGTGTCGGCCGGCCCTTCCGGCGGCGGGCAGACAGATCTCGAGTTGGTGGTCCTGCCCGGGATGGCCGTTCATGACGGCCGCTATGCGAATAACGGCTGGCTCAACGAGCTCCCGGATCCCGTAACCAAGGCGACGTGGGCAAATCCGCTCCTGATCTCCGTTTCCGATGCCATTCGGCTCGGGCTCGAGGACAATGATCTTGTCACCATAACCGCCGGCACCGCGTCCGCAGATGTTCCGGTCATCATTCAGCCGGGACAGGCACCCGGCGTGGCCGGCATCTCGCTCGGCATGGGGCGGCGAACCGGGAACGTCGCTGCCGGCGTCGGCGTAAACGCCTATCCTCTGTTGGATGTCTCTTCCGCCTCCCCGAATCTATGCGGCGCCGTCAGGGTCACGAAGACCGGACGCAAGCGCCCCGTCCCGCGCACGCAGGAGCATAGCCGTATGGAGGGTCGCGATCTCGCGCGCTCCTGGACCCTGGCCGAGTACGCGGGGAAGAGCGAAAGCAGCGAGCATGGACACGAGGCCATATCGCTCATCCCCTCGCGCGAATTCACAGGGCACAAATGGACGATGGCCGTAGACCTCTCCGCCTGCGTCGGCTGCAGTGCCTGTGTCATCGCCTGCCAGTCCGAAAACAACATACCGGTCGTCGGCCCGGAGCGAGTCCTGGTCGGAAGAGAGATGCACTGGATCCGGGTTGACCGCTACTACGAGGGGCACCCGTCGAACCCTTCCGTGATCCACCAGCCTCTCCCCTGCCAGCACTGCGACGACGCGCCCTGCGAGGTTGTTTGCCCCGTCAACGCTACAACGCACAGTCCCGACGGGCTGAACCAGATGGCGTACAACCGCTGTGTGGGCACCCGTTATTGCTCGAACAACTGCCCGTTCAAGGTCCGGCGATTCAACTTCTTCGACTACACGTCCTTCATCGAAGACCCGGCCCGGCTGGTCTTCAACCCCGAGGTCACGGTGCGGCCGCGCGGCGTGATGGAGAAGTGTTCCTTCTGCGTACAGCGCATCGAGGATGTAAGGCAGAGGGCGAAGGTCGAAAACCGGCCGGTCAGGGACGGCGAAGTAAAGCCGGCATGCGCAGTCGCCTGCCCGGCGGAGGCAATCACGTTCGGAGATGTGAACGACCCGCAGAGCAGGGTTTCAAAGATGTCGAAAATGGATCGGGGCTACCGCATGCTGACCGAGCTCGGGGTGAAGCCGTCGATCACTTACCTGGTGGACATTTCTAATCCCGTGACCGGAAAAGATAAGGCATGAATCTCGAAGCCGTCTCAGTCCCCGAAGAAGCACTGCCGGCCGTCCTGAGGACGCCGCCGGTTCTGGAAGGTCCGGTCAGTCCCGGCAGTCTCGACGACCAGGTCCTTGCCCCTGTCGAACGCAAACCGCCGGCCGCCTGGTTCATTGCCATTACCTGTACCTCAATCCTCATGCTCCTGGGGCTGGCCCTCATGGGGTACACGGTCGCTACAGGCATCGGCGTATGGGGAAACAATATTCCAGTAGCCTGGGCTTTTGACATCATCAACTTCGTTTTCTGGATCGGGATCGGCCATGCAGGTACGTTGATTTCTGCCATCCTTCTCCTCTTTCGAGCTCGATGGAGAAATTCGATCTCCAGGTTTGCCGAGGCGATGACGATTTTCGCGGTGATAGTTGCGGGCATATTCCCGGCCCTTCACGTGGGGAGGCCATGGCTGGCTTTCTGGCTCTTCCCTTATCCAAACCAGAGGGCGATCTGGCCGAATTTCCGTTCTCCCCTCATGTGGGATGTTTTTGCCGTCAGCACCTACTTCAGCGTTTCGCTTCTGTTCTGGTACCTGGGCCTCATGCCCGATTTCGCCTCGCTGAGGGATCGGACAAAGGGCAGGATCCGCAAGTTTTTCTACGCGGTACTGGCCGCGGGCTGGCGGGGATCTGCGTCACACTGGCGGCACTTCGAGAAAGCTTACCTGATCATCGCCGGGATCGCCACGGGGCTGGTTTTGTCGGTGCACAGCGTGGTCTCGTTTGATTTTGCCGTGGCGCTGGTCCCCGGCTGGCACATGACGATCTTCCCTCCCTATTTCGTGACCGGCGCGATCTTCGCCGGCTTCGCAATGGTAGTGATGGCCATGGTCGTCGTGCGCGAGACGATGAACCTCAAGAACCTCATCACCATGTACCACCTGGATGTGATGAACAAGATCATCCTGACCTGCTCGTGCCTCATGGCCTACGCATACATGATGGAGGGATGGACGGCCTGGTACAGCATGAACGAGTACATTCACCACACCTTCTGGGAATACATCGCGGGCACTTACGGGTGGGCCGGCTGGCTGACGATCACCTGCAACACGATTATACCCCAGTTGTTCTGGGTGCGCCGATTCCGGCGCAGCTACCCGGCGATGCTCGTCGTCGCAGCTGCTGTGACCGTGGGCATGTGGTTCGAGCGCTTCGTGATCATCGTGAGTTCTCTCCATCAGGATTTCATGCCGTCCGCATGGCAGGTCTACAAGCCGACCCTCGTGGACCTCGGCATCCTCTTGGGATCGTTCGGTTTGTTTTTTACGCTGGTTCTGCTGTTCGCACGGGTGCTCCCGGTGATCGCGACGACTGAAATGAAGGCTGTTCTACCGGGGGGCCAGCCCCGGCACGGCGGAGGTTCGCATGAGTAACCGGACCTTCTCAGTCCTGGGGCTCTTCGACAGCTCAAAGGAGCTGATGGATGCCATACCCGTCGTGAAGGCCAAGGTTTCGGGGCACCTGGATGCCTACACTCCCTACCCGATTCACGGTATCGAGCAGGCACTCGGCTTGAAAAGATCCCCGGTCGGGGGCATGGTCTTCATCATGGGCCTGATCGGGGCGATCTCGGCCATGGCGTTCGAACTGTGGACGCAAGGCGTCGACTACCCGGTGATCACCGCCGGCAAGCCGCTGTTCTCATGGGAAGCCTTCGTGCCCATCATGTTCGAGGTCACGGTCCTTTTCGCGTGCTTCACGTCGGGCCTGGGCATGCTGTTCCTCCTGAACCGCCTGCCGTTCTTCCGGCAGTCCTTTTCGCGTGCTTCACGTCGGGCCTGGGCATGCTGTTCCTCCTGAACCGCCTGCCGTTCTTCCGGCATCCCATGCTTCGGTCGAAATCGATGCCGCACGTAACCAGGGACAAGTTCGCGCTGGCGGTTGAGGCCGGGCCTGAGGGGCAGGTTCTCGATGTCGAACGGATCACGGCCGCGCTAAGAGAAGCCGGCGCTCGAACAATCGAGATCCTGGATCAACCTGCCGCCCTGGGCCCGATTTCGCCGCGGTTCCTGCTGAGGACGACGGTCGGAATCGGCGTTGTCTGCCTCGTCACCGGTTACCTGACATACTGGTCGATGAAACTCTTCCCGGTCACCATTCCTATGGTGCATATGCTGGACCAGCCGCGGCTCGATCCCCAGCGACAATACAGTTACTTCAAGGATGATTTCGGCATGCGTATGCCCGTAGCGGGGACTGTGGCGCGCGGCCACATGCCCTATACCATCAAGACCGAGGATGAGGCCTCCGTTCTCGCGAATCCACTGCCGCGGACCGAGAGCGTCTTGAAACAAGGCCGCCAGGGGTTCACGACCTACTGTTCGGCATGTCACGGCATCCTTGGTAACGGGGTATCAACGCTCACGGCTGCGTACGGTGCGAAACCGGCCAATCTTGTCGCCGACAACGTCCGGGAGTATCCCGACGGCAGGATTTATCATGTGATCGTGATGGGCAAGAACGCCATGCCTTCCTATGCTGCGGAACTGACAGAGGACGAACGCTGGGCCGTGGTGCATCACGTCCGCGTCCTGCAGCGAGCCATGAATGCCAGGGACACCGATATCCCGAAGGAGATCCCGAGGTGAACGAAAGCGGCACCAGGAAGACCCTCGTTGTCGGGGCAGTCGCAGGCCTCGCCGGTGTTATTGCGACGGGCTTCGTTGCCGGCTGGGAACGCTTTTGGGTCAATTGGATCCTGTGGTTCGTGTTCATCCTGACGATCGGGCTCGGGTGCCTTTTCATCGTGGCTCTCGAACACGTCGTGGGTGCCAGGTGGAGTGTCCCCCTGCGCCGCGTCCCCGAGCGCCTCTCCGGGTTGGTGATCCTGATGGTGCCCGCGGCGCTTCTGGCGTTGATCGCCTTACCGATTCTGTATCCCTGGACGAACGCCGAGGTCCTCCGGGACCCGGTTGTCGGGGGGAAAGCAGTCTGGCTGAATGTCCCCTTCTTTGTGATCCGCGTTTTGTTGTGCGCCGGCCTCTGGATTCTTGCCTACTTGCTTCTCGTACGCGGTTCGATCCGGCAGGACCAGGCGGGTGACCCCAGGTTCAATGTGCGTGCCCGCCGTTTCGCCCCTGTATTCATGATCATCTTCGGCATCACGATCACGATCGTGGCCTTCGACTGGATCTCCAGCCTGGAGCCGGCCTGGTACAGCGACGTTTTTGGAGTTTACATATTTGCCGGCACCTTCCTCGCCGGGCTGGCAGCCACGACGCTGGCGGTTCTCTATCTTATGGCTCGCGGGAGACTCCCCGGGGTCACGCCGGATCATGTCTACAACCTGGGCGGATTCCTCTTCGCGTTCGTCGTTTTTTGGTCCTACATAGGCTTCGCGCAGTACCTGCTGATGTGGTACGCGAACATGCCGGAGGAGGTGTTCTGGTACAAGGAGCGCCTCCAGGGAATCTGGGGAGCCCTGGTGCTCGTGCTGGCCGTTGTTCATTTCTTCGTTCCGTTCCTCGTTCTGATCCCGAGGGAAGCGAAGAGTGAACCGAAGCGTCTCGTCTGGATAGCATCCGCCATGCTCGTCGCGCACTGGCTCGACTTGTACTGGATGATCTATCCCGTTCTCGGGAAGGGGGCGCTGTTCAGCTGGCCTGAGCTGTCCTTCGGGATCTTCTTCATCGCTTCGAGCTTCCTCTGGATCCGGCATGCCATGACCCGCGGGGCCGACATGCCTGTGGGTGATCCGTTCCTGCGGGAAGGCCTGGAGTTCCGCATATGATTGAGAAATACGTGGACGCGGAGGAACTCAAGCGACTTCTGTCCAGCCTGCTCGTGTTCGTGGGGGCGCTCGTGATCGCCGGCCTTTTTGCCATCATCGTGGCGCCGGGAATGCGCAACGCAAACAAGCCTGAGGCTCCCACCCCCATGAGTCCGGTAGGGGGGGAGCCGGGTTGGCTCGATCCGACGGCGTTTCCGCCCCAGAGAGGGAGGTTGATCCCGCCCGTCGATCCCGCGACCCTCATCGCAGCCTCGCCTGCCCTGACTGAGCGAGGAAAGACTCTTTATGGACGGGACTGCCTTCAGTGCCACGGCGCGTCGGGCAATGGCGACGGACCGGCCGCGTCGACGATGAATCCGCGGCCCCGCAATTTCACTAGCCCCGACGGATGGACGAACGGCTACAACCTCCCGGCAATCTACAAGACATTGAGCGTGGGTGTCCCGGGAACGTCGATGGCACCGTTCGACTACCTGACGAAGCGGGATCGCATGGCACTTGCCCATTACGTCCAATCCCTCGG
>JAFNAH010000017.1 GCA_017860075.1 Acidobacteriota bacterium
GGGTGGGGCGCGATCGCGGGCTATGGCCTCTGGTGGTTCGCTGCCCACTGCGCCCGGTATCCGTATCTCCCCGGGAAGGCGTACCACGCTCAAATGCCTTTTCTTCTGAACATCCTGTACGACACAGGTCTCGGTCCGGTTACCCTCGATCCCACTTACTATGGCCCCCCGGCCACGCCTGTCTATCCCGGACCGTGGCTTGGCGTGACGATCCTGACCGCGATAGGCGTGGTTGTTCTCGGCTCAACGTTCACGCTGGGCATACCGGCCGCTTCAGCCCGGGGAACGCCGTCGGCGATGCGGCTCCTGGTTCTATTCTCGCTGCTGTCGGTTTTGGCCGTCACGGCGTTCGAGGTGATCTTCAGTCATCGTGAGGAAGGTGGGCTTTTCGACCGGCACGTTTTGACCGCAGCATTGCCGGCCCTCCTGCTCGCAACCTCCCTTGGGCACGCCGGGGAGACCGGTGCCGTCGAGCAGTCAGGAGCCAAGCGGCAAGCCGCCCGGCAGGGGGGCGACTCCACGATCGGATTCTCTGCCGCGCTGGCAGCAATCGCAATCCTTGCATGGTTCAGCGTTTCGGCGACCCACGACTACATGGCCTGGAACCGGCTGCGGTGGGAGTTGGGCGGCGACCTGCTGAAACAGGGCGTGGACCCGCTGACAATCTCGGGGGGGTTCGAGTTCAACGCATGGCACAACTATGACGCCTTTCGCGCACGCGGTAACATTAGAAAGATCTATTACTGGTGGTACGATGATTTGGAGTACCTGATCACGATGGAGCCGCAGGAAAGGTACTGCGTGCGCCGCAGGGTAGACTACTACTCATGGCTGCACAGGCGAAGTTTGCCCGTCTACCTGCTCCAGAGGATCAGCTGAGACGCCGGTCCTGACCCGGTTGATGGAATCCGTGGCCGGTCAGCTGTTGCCCGCTGCCGGCGGCTGCGGGACCGCAGGCAACTTGAAAGAGAGGTCAAATCATGGCGTTTACCTTCGGCCCGAGGCGCGCGACGTATGTTGACATAACCGAGTCGCTCAAGGACCGGGAGCCGCCGTTGTCCGATGAAGAGATCGGTCATTACCAGGTCCTTGATACTTTCTACCGCAGCCTCTGCGCCCTGATGTACAACTACGTCCCGATGTCGGGTCACCCCGGCGGTTCGATTTCATCGGGCCGTTTTGTCTCCGCCGTGCTGTTCGACTCGCTCGACTACGATTTCAGCCAGCCCGAACGCTGGGACGCCGACATCATCTCGTACGCCGCAGGGCATAAGGCGATGGGCCTCTACGCCATGTGGGCCCTTCGCGACGAGGCGGTCCGGCTCACCGCCCCCGAACTGCTTCCGGGTGATCCCAAGCTGCGCGTCAGGCTGGAGGATCTTCTGGGTTTCCGGCGAAATCCCGCCACCACCACGCCGCTTTTCCTTCTCCTGAATGTCAAGGCTCTGGATGGTCACCCGACGCCGCTGACCCCGTTCGTCCGCCTTTCAACAGGAGCCTCGGGGGTCGGGATTTCCAGTTCCCTCGGCCTTGCGATTGCCGCTCGCGATTACTACGGCCCCAACGCTCCGGTCGTGCACATAGTGGAAGGCGAAGGCGGGCTCACGCCGGGCCGCGTGGCTGAGGCTCTGGCAGCCGCCGGTACGGCCTGCCTCGGCAATGTCATCCTGCACCTCGACTGGAATCAGGCTTCCATCGATACCAATCGTGTTTGCCGCGAGGACTCGCAACCCGGCGAGTACGTGCAGTGGAACCCGATGGAGCTGTTCCACCTGCACGACTGGAACGTAATCTACGTCCCGGACGGCCGGGACTTCCGGCAGATCGTCGCTGCGCAGCGGCAGGCGCGGCTGACCGCCACCGGTCAGCCGACGGCGGTTATCTATCGAACCGTGAAGGGGTGGCAGTACGGGATCGAGGGACGCGCTTCGCACGGTGCCGGCCACAAGCTCTGCTCCGCGGGTTTTTACCAGGCGCTTGCGGAGCTCACAGCGGGAACCGAACTATCGCTCCCCACATGCGAATCCGGAAACGCACGCTGCCAGATCGGGCCTGACGGTGCAGCGATCATGGAGGAATGCTTCTGGGAAGCCTTGGGGGTCCTGCGGCACCGGCTTGAATCCAGCAGGTCGTCCATGGCCTATTTCTGCTCCCGCCTGGTCGACGCCAGGCAGCGGCTCGAGACTCGTGGAAGACAGGCACGTCCGGACGCACCGAGGATCGAGGCGGTCTACGAGCTCGCATCCGGAGGCGCCGCGTCGACGCCGAAGGAGCTTCTCCTGGTGCCCGGAACTGTCACGACGCTGCGCGGGGAATTGGGGAAGGTGCTCAAGTATTACAGCAAGGCTTCGGGCGGCTCTATCTTTGCGGCTGCGGCCGACCTGCTCGGTTCCACGAACCTGAATGCAGTAGGAGAGGGTTTTCCGGCGGGTTACTGGAACGCATCGGGCAATGCCGGTTCGCGCCTGCTCTCCACCGGCGGTATATGCGAAGACGCGATGACGGGAATACTCTCGGGCATTTCCACTTTCGGTCATCACATCGGCGTCGGGTCATCGTACGGGGCATTCCTGGCTCCCCTGGGTCACATCGCCGCCCGGCTCCACGCCATCGGCGCGCAGGCGCGACAGGAATTCGCAGGCGAACCCTATCGGCCCATCATCCTCGACTGCGCCCACACGGGACTCAAGACCGGCGAGGACGGGCCGACGCACGCCGACCCGCAGCCCTTGCAGCTTCTTGAGGGCAATTTCCCCCGCGGCACCGCGATCACCCTGACGCCCTGGGACCCCTGCGAGCTCTGGCCCCTCTTCTCAGCCGCGCTGGCGAAGAGGCCGGCAATTATCGCGCCGTTCGTGACGCGCCCGAATGAAACCGTGCTTGACCGCGCCAGGCTTGGGCTGGCCCCGGTTCATGAGACTGTCAAGGGGGTCTACCTGCTGAAGAAGCCTGGCGGAAAGGGTGATGGGACGGTCGTGCTGCAGGAAAGTGCAGTGACGTACGCATTTCTTCTCGGCGCCCTTCCGCTGCTCGAAAAAGACGGCATCGATCTCTGGGTTTACTATGTCTCGAGCACCGAACTGTTCGACTTCCTCCCTGCCGGGGAGCAGCGGGAGCTCTTCCCGCCGGAGCGGGCGGCTGAGGCGCTCGGAATCACGGGTTTCACTCTCCCCACCATGTACCGCTGGATCCGTTCGGACCTGGGCCGCTCGATGACCCTCCACCCGTTCCGCAATGGTCATTTCCTCGGAAGTGGACAGGGTTCCATCGTCCTGCGTGAGGCGGGGCTGGACGGTCAGAGCCAGTACCGCACGATCAGGGAGTACCTGGAAGCCCGAAAGACCTGAGGTGTCAGTCGGCCCGGGCAACTGTGTGAGAGCCTCGCATGGGCATCCGAAAACTCCCGGCCCACCTGGACCTCGACCTGGACTTGGACTTAGACCTGGAGTTAGACTTAGACCTGCCTGTTTCCGATAGATCCTCGAGCGGATCATGAGTGTTGAAACCGCCGACGGACCTCAAGTTTCGGTCCGGCAACTGTAAATCAGCCGGAGTCCAGGTGGGATCCTGCAGTCCCCGTCCAGGTCTAAGTCGAGGTCGAAGTCTAAGTCCAGGTCCAAGTCCAGGTATGCGAGGGTCCAGTGCAGGGCTGGCACCCGGCGTCAGATCTCGTTCTGGGCACCGGGCTCAGGGAAGCTCATGCAATCTACGAAGGAATCCTCGAAAAGCGGATCCGCGGCAAGAGGGACGTGGCGGATTCGCCGGCGCAGGTCCGCAAAATCGTCGGTCAGGTCCGAATTGCACAGGACCATTTTCGCTCCCAGGAGCGCAGTGTTCCCGGAGGGCTCCACTATGTGGAACGGGAAGTCGAGTAGGCCAATGCGCCCGGCACTCGCCCGGTCCACATAGTTCCCGAACGCGCCTGCAAGGTACACGTGCCGGACATCTCCGCGTTCCGCCTGCCACCTCAGGAGCAGAAGGTGTGTTGCGGCCGCGATGGCTGCCTTGGCCAGCTGCAGTTCCCTGATGTCGCCCTGATACAAAGTCACGTCGGTTGCGAGATGCCACTGTTGGACGTGAGGGGCGAATCGACCGCTGGGTTGGATTACTCCCAGCTTCAGGCCGGCTGCCACAGCATCCACAACGCCGCTGCCGCATATCCCCCTGGCTGGTACGCCGCCCAGCACCCTGCAATGGAAGTTGCCGTCGGAGACCTCCACGGCTGAGATCGCGCCGGTCGTAGCCTGCATTCCCATTCGGATGCGCGCCCCTTCAAAGGCGGGCCCGGCAGCCGTCGAAGCACAGAGCATTCTCTCACGGTTGCCGAGGACGATCTCACCGTTGGTGCCCAGGTCGATCAGCGCCGCCAGTTCCATGCTTTCATGCATGCCCGATGCGATGATTCCCGCCAGGATGTCGCTGCCCACGAAGCCTCCAAGGCAGGGCAGGAACCTCACCGGCGGGCGGCCCGGGATATTCCATCCGAGGGCCCCCGACTCCCTGATTTCGAGGCCGTCCCTTGCGGGCTCAAAGGGATAGTGCGCCAGGGGAGCGATGTCGATGCCACAGAAGAGATGATGCATCACGGTGTTGCCGACAATCACGACGTCCCCGATTTCCCGGCCGCGGCCGGCCGCCTCCAGGAGCCCCAGGATCAGGTCGCCGATGCCGCTGCGAATGAGCTTCTCGAGCCTTGGCTGTCCGCCCGGCGAGAGGGCGTATTGGATGCGGCTCATTACGTCGCCACCGTAAGCCGCCTGAGGGTTGAGCCCGGTCCGGACGGCAAGGACGTCCCCGGTGGCGAGGTCCAGGAGCTGGGCTGCGAGCGTCGTGGTCCCCAAGTCGACGGCGATTCCCAGGCCTTCCCCCGGCCTGAACTCGAAGGAAGAATGATCCGCCAGTATCGCCGCTTCCCACTGCCGGATCTCCAGGGTGACATCTCCTGATGCGCGGCTGCGGCATGCAAGGCGCCACCCATCGGCCAGTTCGGCGGGGGACAACACCTCTTCCTCCCCCGGCGTCCAGGGCGCATCACCGCTCAGGATCCTGACCCTGCAACCCTTGCAGCGCCCGTGCCCGCCGCAAGGGAATTCCACTCCGTACTCGAAAAGGATCTCCTGCAGCGGAGTACCGCGAGGCACATGGAGTGTTGTGCCCTGGGGATGGAGGCGGATGTGAACCAGATCGGACGCGGGCTTCTCCGGCATTCTTTCGACTCGCATCAGTTCATGCGTTTACGGCGGCGGAAAGCATCGATCCGGCGTCACAGCTGGTCCAGGGTGATGATGTCGTCCTCGTATGTCGGTGCTACGCGCGCACCGGGACGAACGATCAGGAATTCGCGCTCGTCCCAGCAGCCGTCCACAAAACGCTGGATCATCGACGGGTCGCCCTTCACTCTCTCGAAGTCCCACCCGCGTGATGCCGCTTCTTCACGCGTCTGCCGCTCAAACCGGTCGTCGGGTTCCACTCCCATCTCGATGAAGGTCAGCTGGCGATAGTTCCGGCCGAGGTCGCACATTTCATCCCAGAGATACCTCGCGTTGTCCTCGCCGTACTTTTCGACCAGTTCTTCGAAACTGCTGTCGAGTCCGATTCTGCGCTGGATCGACAGTTGACGTAATTCCCCGCGGCTGTCGCCGCGCTCGATCCAGCCGGTCGTCTTGAAGAAAACGCCCGGATGGCTATTGAAGTAATCGAAATATCTCTGGCGGCTGCCGAGGAAAAGCGTGATGCAGTCGTGAGCCCGGGGAATAACGATCGGCGTGGCCCGCGCGGTCAGGCCCACGATGCCGTTGTTGCACAGGCCATAGCCCAAAAGAACCGCTTCGTACTTGCCCTCCTCCACACGATCGACAACTTCCTGCAGGCGGGCGAGCATCGATGCGCAGCCGATATCGTGCAGCCCCTTGGGGAGGAACTCAATGTCGACGGTGTTGCGGGAACGCGAGACCGCAGCGCACAACTCGCGGTAGAAGATCTCGCAGCTGATAAGCTTCAGTTGCATGAGTAGCTTGGTCTCAGCTCTCCTTCACGGCGATCGCTTGCCCGGCCCCGGCCGGGCCGGGGCGCGGGAGTTGCCGCTCATCCGCTTACCAGCTTGCGCGCGATGGCGACGGCGCCGTTGGCGTTGTCACTGTAGCCGTCGGCTCCGATCTGCTCGGCATATTGCTGGGTAACCGGCGCGCCACCGACCATAACTTTCACCTGCTCGCGCACGCCGGCCTTCCTGAGTTCCTCGATCGTGCTCTTCATGAAGGGCATGGTCGTCGTCAACAGCGCAGAGAGAGCTACTATGTTGGGTTTTCTTTCCAGTATTTCAGTCACGATCTTGCCGGGCGCGACGTCGGTTCCCAGGTCGATTACTTCGAAACCGGCCCCTTCGAGCATCGATGCCACCAGGTTCTTGCCGATATCGTGCAAGTCGCCTTTGACGGTTCCGATAATCACCCGTCCCGCAGATGCCACACCCTGTTCGACCAGCAGCGGACGGATCAGTTCCAGCGCGCCCTTCATGGCTCGAGCCGAAAGCAGCAGTTCCGGCACGAAATACTCCTGGCATTCGAATCTTCTGCCGACTTCATCCATGGCCGGGATCATATGTTTTGAAACCAGTTCCGTAGGGCTCGCGTTCTCAGCCAGCGCCTCCCTGGTAACGGCGACCGCTTTCTTGGCATCTCCCCTCAGAATCGCATCATGCAGCTGCGTCAAATCAACCATGACTCACTCCCCTCATATGGCGGAAATCACTCAATTCCAGGTTCGCACGACTCCCTCTACCGCTTATGCTCCGGCCTGCCCAGGCCATTATCGCAAATGCTCTGCCGATCGGCACTATTTTGTGCGGGACACAGTTTAAGGCAAATCGGGCGAAAATCAGCGCGGGAAAGTTAAGGAATCGTGCCGCGGATCCCGATCCGTATTCTGGTAATATATCTGGTCGCTCCCTCAGTAAGAGTCTGCGGGAGGTAAGGGGCAGGTTCCGACCGTGCATGAATTGTCCGTCGGAGATGAGAACCATTCGGCGGAGCCGCGAATCTTCGATCCGCTTTCTGCAAAGGGAATCCAAGAGCGTGAAAGAGTTGTATGACAAATGACCTCGTCATAGGAATGGCAGGCTCCGGCGGCGACGGAATCGTTGCCGCAGGGGAGTCGTTGATAACGGCAGCCGCGCTGGGAGGCTATCACGCGATCATGACGAAGAGCTTCGGCTCTCAGATCCGCGGCGGCGAGTCTTCCTGCAGGCTGCGCATTGCGACGCGTCCGATCTACAGCACGGGCGGCACACTGGATGTCGCGGTGGCGCTCAACTGGGAGGATTTCCTCAAGTTCGGGGCCGAGCTGCCGGTGGGCGGTCATACCGTCGTGATCTATGAAAGCAAGACGGGGGTCCAGCCGGATCGCCTGCCGCTTCCCGGTGTCAGGCCGGCCGCCTCGCTCCCGGTGCCGATCGGGGACATGGCCAAGTCGATGACGGGCACGGACCGGGCCAAGAATACCGTCGTACTGGGCTTGCTCGCAGGATGGTTCGGCATCACGCGCGAAGGAATCCTCGCCGGTATCCGCAAGCGCCTCGAGAAGAAGGGCGCGGAGGTGGTTGAGGCCAACCAGCGCGCGTTCGATGCGGGCGTCGAATACGCAGAGCAGCATCCCCTCGCGTCGGCGAGGACGATGGCCTTGCCCGCCGAAGGAAAGCAGGTCAAGCTTCTCGTCGATGGCAACGAGATGTGCGCTGCCGCGGCGATATTCGCGGGGTGCGAGTTCTTCGGCGGCTATCCGATCACGCCCTCCTCGGAAATCATGCACTACCTCAGCAGGGAGATCTGGAAGTACGGCGGCAGCATGCTCCAGGCCGAAGACGAAATTGCCGGAATCGGAGCCGTCGTCGGCGCGTCTTTCGCAGGGAAGAAGGCTCTGACCGCGACCTCGGGGCCCGGTCTGTCGCTGAAAACCGAAATCCTGGGCCTGGCAACTATAGCCGAACTCCCCCTCGTCTGTGTCGACGTACAGCGCGGCGGCCCCTCCACAGGAATCCCGACAAAGAGCGAACAATCCGACCTCTTTGCCGCGGTTTTTTCGGCTCACGGCGATGCTCCCAGGCCGGTGCTGGCGCCGATGAGCGTGGCCGACACTTTTCCGGTGACCGTGGAAGCCTTCAACATCGCCGAGTACTATCAGACTCCGGTGATCATTCTCTCCGACCAGGACATCGCGCAGCGCAAGGAGACGGTTGATCCGATCGACACGAAACGGTTCAGAGTGATCGAACGCAGGCGCCCGAACGAGACCGAACTCGTGGAATACGACCGCTTCCGCCTCACCGAGTCCGGCATCAGCCCGATCAGCCATCCCGGAATGAAGAACGGGAACTACCTCGCCTCGGGCATCGAGCACAATGAACACGGCGCTCCCACGGCAAGCGGTGAGATGCACTCCAGGATGAACGAGAAACGGCTCAGGAAACTGGCTCCGCTCAAGCGGCGGCGGGACCTGTTTCTCGTGCAGGGGGATCCCGACGCCCCGGTCGCCCTCATCGCCTGGGGCAGCGTGGCCGGCGTCGCCATGGAAGCTCTCGAGTTGGCACACGAGCAGGGGTTGAAGGTCAAGCTGCTCGTACCCAAGCTCCTCTATCCGGTCGCAGAGGCGGTCTACCAGGATTTTCTCGCTTCGGTGAAAAGGGGACTCGTCGTGGAGCAATCGCACCAGGGCCAGTTGTACAGGACCCTGCGCATGTTCGTCGATCTGCCGGGCGGCATGGAATCGCTGGCCAAGAGCGGATCGAACCCCATCCTCGCGAGCGAGATCGTGGACCGGCTGAGGGCGATGGCGCTGGGGATGCAGCGCAAACGGGCCTACGAGCCGCAGCCTGACCTCGGTTAATACAAGTCAGCGCAGGGAGATGCAGAACACTATGAGCACAGCAGCGAAACCCTTGGGGCTGTATGTCGCAAAGGACTACCGGAGCGATCTCAAGCCGATCTGGTGCCCGGGTTGCGGCGACTTCGGCGTCGTGACCGCGATCTATCGCGCGCTCGCGGCCATAGGCCGCCCGCCGCACGAAATTGCTTTTGTATCGGGCATCGGATGCTCCAGTCGGATTCCCGGTTACACCACGGCCTACGGATTCAACAGTGTCCACGGGCGCGCGCTTCCGATCGCCCAGGGGATCAAGATCGCCAGCCCGGACCTGCTGGTATTGGTCGCCGGCGGCGACGGCGACGGTTTCTCCATCGGCGGAAACCACGTGCCTCACGCCATCCGCAGGAACCTGGACATCACTTATATCGTGATGGACAATCAGATCTACGGCCTGACCAAGGGCCAGCTCTCCCCCACCTCCTCGCGCGGGCTGAAGACCGCATCTTCGCAGATGGGCAGCCTTGAGGACCCGGTCAATCCCCTGCTCTACGTCCTCGGTTACGGCGCATCATTCGTCGCCCAGGGGACTCCGGGCGACATGGAGGGATTGGCTGCCGTCATCGAGGAAGGGATCCGGTTCCCCGGCTTCGCGTTTATCAACGTCCAATCCCCGTGTGTCACCTACGGACTGCCCGATTCGCAGCTGAAGGCTCAAAAGGAGATCATGCAGAGTCTGAAGCAGCTGGGGCATGATCCCTCGAACCGCCTCAGGGCAATGGACCTGGCGCAGGATTACGGGACCAAGCTCTACACGGGTGTGTTCTACAGGAATCCCAACCCGCCTCCCACCTACGAAGC
>JAFNAH010000310.1 GCA_017860075.1 Acidobacteriota bacterium
TTGACCGCGAGACAGCGCGCAGGCGTAGAATGACTATAATAAGGAGTGAGACGTGCAACCGTGCAAGATGCGCCGGTTTAATCGGCACCCGGAGAACGGTCGATGAAAGTGTCCCGGGATGATCTCATACGGCTCGGTTTCGGGACCGCTTTGCTGATCATGCTGGCCATCGGCGCGATCTCGTACAGGGTAGAGGGAAAACAGGCCCGCACGGCGGCTATGGTCGCGCATACCCACGAGGTGCTCGAGAACCTGGACGATGTCCAGGCGGCTGTAAACCGAGCCGAGAGCACGGCACGCGGATTCGTCCTGGGCGGTGACGCACGTCACCTCGAGTCCTTCCAGGAGGCGAACACGACGCTGCAGGTCGCGATCCGGAATCTCGAGCGTTTGACGGTCGACAACCCGACTCAGCAGCAACAACTCCAGGCTCTCAAGGCGGTCCTGCAGCAGAAGTCGGAATTACACCTCCGGAAGATCGAGTTGCGCCGGGCCGCGGGTTTGCAGGCTGCCGTGGACTTCTTCCGGACAGGCAGGGACCATGACCTGATGGACGACATACGGTCCAGGATCTCCCGGATGAAATCGGATGAGAAGAAACTCCTGAAAACACGCCAGGAGGAAGCGGTGCTTGAATCAAGAAGGTCGGTTCTCAGCCTGGTAGCCGGATTCGTCCTCAGCATTGCGATCCTTCTGGTGGTCTACTATCAGCTCATTCTCGAGATCCGCCGGCGGAGGGACTCCGAATCCAGGCTGGTCCATCTCAACCGGCTTTATTCCGTCCTGTACCACGTCAACCAGGCGACGGTGCTGGTCCGGAATCGGGAAGACCTTTTCCGGGAAGTCTGCCGGATCGCTGTGGAGCAGGGATCTTTCAGCCTGGCGTGGGTGGGACTGGTCGATGACGACGGCAATCTGGTGAAGCCTGTTGCCTCCTCGGGCCGGGAAGAGGGCTATCTCGAGAAGATACAAATCTTTCTGGCCAGGGCCCCCGAGAACAGCGGGCCGACCGGGGTCGCCTTGCGCGAAGGAAATCACTTCGTCTGCGATGACATCGCCCTTGACCCCCGGATGCTCCCTTGGAAGGAAGAGGCGCTTAAACGGGGGTTTCGCTCTTCGGCGGCGTTCCCCATCAAGTTGCACGGGGAGGTGATCGGGGCTTTGAGCGTCTACGCGTCGACGGGAAGGTATTTCGATCCCGAGATCGTGGCACTGCTCGACGAGGTGGCCTCCGACATCTCATTTGCTCTGGCAAACATGGAACAGGAGGAGGAACGTCGGCGGGCCGAAGCGGAAGTTCGAAGGCTGAATGAGGATCTCGAGAAGCGCGTAGCCGAGAGGACTGAAGAACTGGCCGATGTCAACAGGCAACTCCAGGGACGAAACCGTGAGGTGGAGCACGCCAACAGGATGAAGAGCCAGTTCCTGGCCAGAATGAGCCATGAACTGCGCACCCCCCTGAACGCCATCGTGGGCTTTTCCGACCTCCTGGCCGAGGAGTCCGCCGCGCCGCTCCACGAGAAGCAGCGACGCTTTGTGGGCCACATCCGCGCGGGGGCGCGCCATCTCCTGCAGCTCATCAACGATGTTCTGGACGTCTCCAAGATTGAGGCCGGGCGCATCGAGCTCAGGCCTGTCAATTTCGCGGCCCTGGAAGCCACTTTGGAGGTGCTGTCCATAGTCCGGCCTCTGGCCGTGAGCAAAGGGATCCATATCGAGAGCATCATCGAGCAGGATTTGCTCGTCCGTGCCGACCGTGTCCGCTTCAAGCAGATCCTGTACAATCTGCTCAGCAACGCGGTGAAATTCACCCCGGAGGGCGGAAGGGTCTGGATCGAAGCGTCCAGAACGCATGATTTCGCACGCATCTGCGTCGGCGACACGGGCATCGGGATCCCGGTCGAAGAGCAGACAGCAGTTTTCGAGGAGTTCTACCAGGCAGGGGGCACAACAAAGGCGCCGGGCGAGGGTACCGGCCTGGGTCTCAGCATCACCAAACGACTGGTGGAACTGCTCGGCGGAAGGATATGGGTCGAGAGCGAGCCGGATCGAGGCAGTCGCTTCAGCTTCACACTCCCCTCTGCCCCGGAACAGCTCGAGGGAGGCGCCGGGAACACGGCGTTTGCATCCGGATGAAGAAAGTCCTGGTCGTGGATGACAACCCTGTGAGCCGTGAGCTGATCCGGGAAGTCCTGGAAGGCCCGCAGCAGCGAATCCTGGAGGCCGAAGACGGTGAAGAGGCTCTAGAGAAGGTGCTCCAGGAGGAACCCGATCTGGTACTTCTCGATATCCAGCTGCCATTGCTCGACGGATACGAGGTCCTGCGCAGGATTCGCGGCTATTCGCGTTTTGCCCGGCTGCCCGTCGTCGCGCTGACCGCTTTCGCGATGCGGGAGGATTGCGAGAAGGCTCTCGCGCTTGGATTCGACGAATATGTGACAAAACCGATCGACGCCGCATCCCTGAGGCTGAAAATCCGAAGTATTCTCGGTGGCGAATGACGAACGCAGATTCCGGCAGAAATGTCGGGCGGAGAACTCTTGATGGCAGAAAGCGAACCGCAGCGGGTGAAACTGGTCGCGATCGACGACGACCCCGTGGCTCTGGAGCTTTTCACTGATGCCCTTTCCACAGAGGGCGTGGAGATCCTCACCGCGACGCGAGCAGCCGAGGGTCTTGAACTGGTCCGAACGAGGCATCCGGAGATTGTGCTTCTCGACCTCATGATGCCCGAGATGAGCGGCATGGAGCTCCTGGAGAAGATAGTGGACGCGTGGCCTGCGACAAACGTAGTCCTCATAACCGGTCACTACTCCACGGAATCTGCGGTTGAGGCAATCCGCAAAGGTGCCAGCGATTACTTGACCAAACCCGTGTCGCTTTCCACGCTGCGTGAACGCGTGGGAAAGTTCGTAGCCGAGGCGCTGCGGCGCAGGCGCGCATCACAGCTCGACGACGAGGTGCTGGAAACCTCCCGGTTCGAGGGGATGGTGGGGCGCAGCCCGCTGATGCTCGACATGTTCGATCGCATACGCCGCGTCGCTCCCCATTTCCGGACCGCCCTGATCATCGGGGAGACCGGTACCGGCAAGGAATTGGTAGCCGGTGCGCTGCACCGACTTAGCCCGGCAACCTCCGGGCGCCTGGTCGCCTGCAATTGCTCCGCAATCGTGGAGACCCTCTTCGAGAGCGAGTTGTTCGGCCACGTGAGAGGCGCTTTTACCGGGGCGACCCAGGACAAGGCTGGCTTCCTCCAGTATGCAAGCGGGGGGACGCTTTTTCTGGATGAGATCGGCGACATGCCCATGACGACCCAGAGCAAGCTGCTCAGGGCCCTTGAGACTCGCGAGTTTCAGCGGGTTGGATCGCCCGCGATGTTCAAGGTCGATGTCCGCGTGATCGCCGCTACCAATCGCGATCTTCACGAGCGCATTTCCAAAGGCCAGTTCCGTGAGGATCTCTACTACCGCCTGTCGATGGTCGAGATTCGGGTGCCGCGCCTCGCGGATCGCAAGGAAGACCTTCCCTATCTGGAGCGTTACTACCTGGACAGGTTTTCAAAGGAGTATGGCAAGGTCATCCGCGGGATCACTCCGCGCGCCCAGATCATTCTCTCCCGCTACTCATGGCCGGGTAACGTGCGCG
>JAFNAH010000311.1 GCA_017860075.1 Acidobacteriota bacterium
AGCGCGATCCGGCTGACCTTCACTCCCGCCGGTTTCAGCAGCCTGGCCAGGTAAATCGCGGTCGCCTCCCCCTCAACGTTCGGGTTCATGGCAAGGATTACCTCTCGAACCCGGCCCGACTTCAGCCGCTCGAGCAGGTTCCCGAGTTTCAGGTCCTCCGGCCCCACGCCGTTCATGGGAGACAGCACGCCGTGCAAGACATGATACTGCCCGTGATACTCGCGGGTCCGTTCGATCGCGAGGATGTCGTGCGGCTCCTCAACAACGCAGACGGTTTCCGCACCGCGGCTCGGGCTTGCGCAGTACTGACAGGGATCCCTATCGGAAAAATTGTTGCAGAGCGAGCAATAGGAGACGCGGTCCTTGATCTCGAGGATGGCCTTGCTCAGGCGCTCGGCTTCCTCACGGGGACGGCGCAACAGGCTGTACGCGAGTCTCTGCGCGGTCTTCGCCCCGATACCGGGCAGCTTGCGAAATTCCTCGATCAGCCTCTCAATCGGCTCCGCATAGTCGCTCATGAATCGATCTCTTCCGCCTTTACGGGACCTGGGAAGACCTCCAGGAACGACTGAACGACCCCCTCCTTCTTCGCCCGCTCGAGAACATCAGGCTTACGCTCCCCGGGCGGGTCTGGTCGGTTGACAGGGGCCGAAGTCCTGCCCTGCGGCGGCGAGCCCGAGATTTGCACATTGACCGGCTTGCCGAAGACCTCGGAGGCAGCATTGGCTATGACAGGAAGATTCTCGCGGATCTGTCGCCGGTAGAATTCACTGATCGGGCCCGGGTCGAGGATAAGTGTGCCGCCCTGCAACTCAGCCCCCGAAATTGCCTGAAGGATGGACTCCAGGGATTCCTTCCTCACATGTGCGGAGATCCTCAGGATGAGTTCGCGGGAATCATGGACCCCTTCCGGCAATGGCATGGCTGCCGGCGGAGAATCAGTGGCCGCCTCGGCTTTTGGAGCCTCGCCTGGCGGCATCGACGATTGGGCGCTGCGAACGGGCCTTGGCCCGGCAACCGGGCGACTGACGGATGAAGCGGCCGCGGCCGGAGGCGCGGCCGGCGGTGACGGCTTCGATGGAGCGCCGGCCGGGCGCGTGGTTGCTGCAGGCGTCCTCGCAGGCGCATCGCCTCCTGCAAGCCGGGTGAAATCGGCAATAACCTCCTCCAGCGGCCTCAGGCGCGTGATCTGGGCCAGCTCGATCAGGCCCATTTCGAGCTGGAACCTCACCTGGGTGGCGTAGCGGAGATCCGCCTCGACCCGCAGAAATGCGTCGAAGAGACGCAGCAGATCCTCTTTCGAGAAGAGCTCGGCCTGGGAGCGCAAGTCCGGCAGAAGGCTTTCGGGCACTCCGAGAAGCGCAGTGTCGGAAACGCCCGCCTTGACCACCATCAGGTTGCGGAATTGTCCGAGCAGCCGCCTGCAGAAGTTCTGCAGGTCCTGCCCCGTTTCGACCTGGCCGGCTACGACCTTGAGAATGGCGTCGATGTCTCCGGAGCCGATCGCGCGCACCGTCTCGCTGAGCACCTTGGGCTCCACTAATCCGAGCAGCATGACGGCATCTTCGTCGCGTACCGTCTCGCCTCCAAAGGCGATCACCTGGTCCAGGGCCGACATGGCGTCGCGCATGCTGCCGCCGCTGGCGAAAGTAACCTGCTCCAGGGCGAAATCGCTTATGCGGACGTTCTCGGAGCGGGCAATGTGCTTGAGGCGCTCGAAGATCAGGGGATAGCGGATCAGCTTGAAGCTGTATTGCTGGCAGCGCGAAAGAATGGTCGCCGGGATCTTGTGGTATTCCGTGGTCGCGAGGATGAAAACCACATGCGCAGGCGGCTCCTCGAGAGTCTTCAACAGCGCGTTGAAAGCCGCGGTGCTGAGCATGTGGGCTTCGTCGACGATGAAGATCTTGTGCCGGTCGCGCGCGGGCCGATACTGAATCCGCTCGATCAGGTCACGCACGTTGTCAACCCCGGTGTTCGACGCGGCGTCGATTTCGAGCACGTCCATACAGTTGCCGGCCGCGATTTCCGCGCATGCCGGGCACTGCCCGCAGGGTTCTCCGGGTTTCGCCACGTGGCAGTTGAGGGCTTTCGCAAGGATGCGGGCCGTCGTTGTCTTTCCGCTCCCGCGCGGCCCCGAGAAGAGGAACGCATGAGCCACGCGTCCGCTCTGCAGCGCGTTCAGAAGAGTCCGCGAGACATGGTCCTGCCCGACCAGTTCATGGAAATATTGGGGACGCCACTTACGCGCCAGGACCTGGTATTGCATAGCGGACAGAGCCGGGCCCCGGGTGACCTGCGGCACATATAACGATCCTCTTAATGCTGCTTCCTTCCGGACCTGACATGGTTCGAGGGTTATATTGCACAGGGCCCGAGGCCCGATAAGCGCGGATCATAACCGCGCGATCATCTTACGTGATCGCCATGGGAGACACAAGCCCATCCGGATCCGTCTAGTTCCAGCGGAACCAGCGCAGGGCCAGGACAAAGGGAATGCCGCCCCAGGCCGCCAGGATCAGCAGCCTCCAGAACTGTGAAGTCAAGGGGGCTCCTTCCAGGATGACCGCACGCAGGGCGTTGTTGAGCTGGGTCAAGGGCAGCGCCTGCACCAGCGGCTGGAGTGAATCGGGGAAACGATCCGACGAGAAGAAGATCCCCGAGAGGAGCCACATGGGCAGCATGATGAGGTTCATGAGGCCCGACACGGTTTCGATGCGCTGGGCTCGGCAGGCGACCAGCAGTCCCAGCCCCGAAAATGAAATGGCCCCGACCAGGCAAAGCAGCACGATGGAGACAGGGTTTCCCTGCACTGCGACGCCGAAAAACAGCACCCCCGATCCCAGAATCACTGCCAGCTCGGGGATGGTGAACACGAGCCGGCTTCCGATGACGGACCAGAGGAAGTCGGTCCGCTTCATCGGCGTAGCTACCAGCCGTTTGAGAAGTTTCTTGACCCGCATGTCCACGATCACGAATCCGACACCCCACATGCCGCCGCCCATCAGGTTCATCCCGAGCAGGCCGGGGACGAGGAAATCGATGTAGCGTGCCCCCGGCTCCGTCACCAGTTTTTCCTTGATCCTCAGCGGGTCCTGCCGCCCTGCGGCGCGCTGGAGCACGTCGTCCACCCTTTGATGCGCCAGCTCGCTTTCCGGCCGCGACGGATCGAACACGTAAGTAACAACCGCGCCGGGGATTACCACGAGAGAGGACTTCCCCAATCGAAGGTGGTCGCGACATTCCTGTTCGCCGTGAACCTCGACGACCATCCCGGGATCCTGCTTCAGCACCTGGGCGATCTCCGTTGCCCGTTCGTGCTCTGCGACGTCGACATAGATCTTCTCGACCGGGCGGTTGCGGAAGGCAATGCCGAGTCCGACCGCGAGAAGCAGCGGGAAGCCGTAGGTCCAGAATACCGCCTCCGGCTCGCGGAGGAATTCCCGCAGCCGGGCAAGCGAAAGTTCCTTAAGAGGATGATACTTCGTCATCGCGCAAGTGCCTTCCGGTCAGGTGAACGAACACATCTTCGAGGCTGGCGTGCCGGGTTGTGAGGCGAACCAGGCTCAGCCCCCTGGACTGCAGCTCCTTCAACAGCGCGGGGATCGCCACGTGCGGTTCTGTCACGGTGAGCGCGATTCCCGA
>JAFNAH010000312.1 GCA_017860075.1 Acidobacteriota bacterium
ACAAACTCCTGTTCCGGGGACAGGGAAAATCGACGGTAGAACGCAACCCTGATGAACTCCTCGACGTCCTCGACACCTGCGCGGCTGGTGTCGACGTGCACCTGGAAGAAATCCCCCTGACCCGCCGCGTTCACACGCACCGCTACCGCGTCTTCGCCGAAGGCCCGTTTGAGCATGGCTTCGGCAAGGTCGATGAGCGCAAGCCCCCGGAAGAAGTTGGTGCCGTCGACGAGGTGCAGTTCCGGCGGCTCACTTGCGGACAGAGCGTCGTCAGACAGGCCACGGTTGTAATCAAAGGGCGTGGCGCCGTGACGATGCAGCCACTCTTCCATCAATTTCGGGCCGGACCAGGGCTTCTCCCAGGGCATGCCCTCGAGCATCTCTCGCCTGCTGGGGAGCCGGCTGGGGACGATGTCGAAACAGCGGTCGCCGAGCTGCGACCGCGAGACGCACTCAATCCATTCTTTGGGATGGTGTATGAGGCGGAAGTTCTTGGCAACCTCGGCAAAGAGATAGGCCACCATGGCGCGGAGCGGAACGCCCGTTTCCTCCACGGTGCCGTTGCCCGGGGCCGTGCGATGCAATAAGGGGTCGCGCCAGCCGGCGAACAGGGCGGCGAACGCGGCATCCGTTTTCTCGGCTGCGGTTGCCGGATCGATCTTCTCCAGATCGGCGAGATGCTCCACGTACCACTGCCGCCGGCTGAAGACGCGCTCTCTCAGCTCCTCCTGCCCGACCAGCAGCGGTGTCTCCCGGAGGATCCCCCGGATCCACTGCAGGCTTTGCCTGCTCGGCCTGCCCTCGGAGAGGAAGTCCGATTCAACCTGCTTGAAGAAATCCAGGTCGAGGGGCAGGCGCAGAAGGATCGCGGCTATCTCAGCGGATTTCCCGGTCATCTTGCGCATCTCGGCCGTGGTCTGCCTGCCCGGCCCCGGCTCGGCGCTATATACTCCTGCGGACCATTCCCACGCGGCGCGGTCGCGATCCACCGTGTACGGGAAGAGCATCTTGAAGCGTTCCGCGGGTACTGTATAGGTCCCGAGGATCCGGTAGTTATCCCGCGGATTGGATGAGATCAGGGTTCCCTGGCCGGCCCGGCCTTTCTGTTCCGTGGCCTGATCGAGCGATCCCGCGCGCACACCGGTGCCGTACTCTGCCTGGCAGGAGAGGTGGACGAGCAGGTCCGGGGGAATGCGCAGGTCGAAGAGAGCGTTGATCGCGTTCTTCGTGGCCACGGTCACGGCCGAGGAACTGGAGAATCCCCCGCGCGGGATGTTACCGGTGGAAACGAGCCTCAAGCCGCGGAATGTGTCCCGTCCCAGTACCGCCTGGACCTTGGCCCCGAGGTTTCCCTTGCGCACGGTTCGCATCGAGGCGATGGCGTTGCCCACGAGAGAGAACGGACGGCGCATGCTGGTGCTGACCCACATGGACGGGGGCGGAAGCGGCTGCCGGTTCTCCTTGCGCTTCTGTACCTCAGCATCGCTGAAGTAACCGAGGGAAAGCAGCACGCTCTCGGCCATGCGTGTGCCGAAACCCTCGTAGCTGTACCAGTCGGCGACCTCTTCGCCCGGGTACATGCAATCCATATCCGAGGCGATCGCGCTCAGCTTTTCCCGGAATTCAGGGTTGGTGGGAAACAGGTGAATCTGCCTGTCGTCCGAGCACTGGACCAGCACGGCGATCTGTTCCCTGCCGGCCGCATCCTTTGCCCCGATGGGCATCTGCCAGGCCGGCCCGAAAAATCTGCCCATGTCGGGATGCATGAATGCGATGCGCAATCGCCCGCCTGAAATGCCGATCGCCACTGGCTGTCCCGGGTCGAATCCGAGGCGGTTTTCCGCGGCGGTGCGGTACAGCTCCTCGAGCTGCAGCGTGATCGAAGCAACCTGTCCCGCCGGGCGGCCCTCGCGGAGGCTCAGCGCAGCCTGTTCCACCTCCGCGGCCGCGGAGGCGGACTGGTGGCGTGAGGACCGCAAAATGCCCTCCAGGAGCGCGAGGTCCATCGGGACAGTCACATCCGAGCAGAGCAGATCGTATTCGGGATCGGCCACGGTGGTGGTGATCGTGCGAATCAGGCCGCCCTGCTTTCGGATGCTCTCGATGATGTCGGTCAGATAGTACTGTCCCTGGGCGTTCGCGTTGGACAACTCTCCCGCGTGACGGCGGAATGTCCCGGCCCGGATCACGTACAAGGGGCAGTTGCCCTCGGTGAGGTCATCGAGTGCGCGGTGCAGTTTTGCGTCCGTGATGGCGTCGATATCCCTCTGCTCTACAATCCCCAGAACCCGCCGGCTCGCGTCGCGGACTATCCTGCCCTTGCCGCGATTCTTTGGAGGCTCGTACACGGCGGTGAGGAAAGTCAATTCGGCCTCCCGTGGACCGGCCATGTGCCTCTCATACAGCATCCTGAAGACCGAGGGGGCGGCCACGCGGTCCCCCATGCCGATCATGAGCACCGGGTTGAGCGCCTCCAGCTCGGCGACGCAGTAGGCTTCGAGCGCCGCGAAGGCGGTTCCGCCCGTGGGATTGTCCGACAGGATGTAAACACAGTCATCGCCGAGCGCGCGCGTAACCTCCTCGTGCCGGTAGCCGACGACACAGATGACCGGGGAGGGAGCGAATGACCTGAACGCCTCTATGGAGTGCCTTGCGACCGGGACGCCGCATACGGGCTGGGCGCACTTCGGCGCCTGGCCAAATCGCGTCCCCTTGCCCGCGGCCAGGAGGATAAGGACGGGTTGGTCGCCGGAGACAGGTCGTTGGCGGCGGAGGGCCTCCGGATTGAGGATCTTGCCGGCGGAGAGACGGATTGCCTGTCCCAGCGTCTTGGCCTGCTCGCTCATGGGCACTGGTTTCCCCCTTGCATCAAGACCACACTCTACAGCCTATTGCATCCACACCTCAACTTATGTGTCACGTGCTTCAGCACGTGAGACCTGCTGCCAGCACAGAACAATATCGGGTGGGCTGAGCACAGGGCACTATCGATCCCTGTCAATCCCACTGCGTCAGGATGTTCAAACTGCTAGACTGAGCCTGGTGCCGAGCCCCCGGCCTGAAAGCCGGGGCACGGGGATTTCTCTGGTCTATAATTGGGCCAGGATCTGACGAGGAAAGGAGGACTTCCTATGTTGAAGCTGCGATACCACGGACACGATTGCTGGGAATTGGACGATACAAACCACAGAGTGCTGATAGACCCCTTCCTGAGCGGAAACCCGCTGGCCGACGTCCGGGCTGATCATTTCACGAAACTGGATGCCATCCTCTTGACTCACGGGCACGGTGATCACGTCGGCGATGCGGCGGCGATCGCGAAAAAGAGCGGGGCGATTATCGTTTCGAATTACGAGATCGTCAATTACCTCGGCGCCCAGGGCTGCAACGGCCACCCGATGCACATAGGCGGCGGCCATCAGTTTCCATTCGGCCACGTGAAGCTGACCATCGCTCACCATGGGTCGACGGGACCGAACGGAGAAGCGCTGGGCAACCCGGTGGGCATCGTCCTGACGATGAGCGGCAAGAAGGTTTATCACGCTGGCGACACGGGCCTGTTTATGGACATGCAGTTGATCGGCGATGCCTGGGGCCCGCTGGATGTTGCCCTCCTCCCGATCGGGGATAACTTC
>JAFNAH010000313.1 GCA_017860075.1 Acidobacteriota bacterium
ACGCGTACCGCGAGCCGGCGCGGGATGCTTGATCTTTTCCTGCTTCCTGCGTTACCGGTTGATTCAAGAGGTTGTTCCATGTGCTGCCCTTCCTCGGATGAGTGCTCGACCATCCATCCCGATTTTCCCATTTTGGGGTCTGACCCTGAAATTCCAATTTCGGCCGAGAATTGCATTTTCAGGGTCAGACCCCGATTTTCGAGCTGCGAGAAACGGTGCGTCCGCTGTTCATAGGCCAGGCTCCTTGGCTGAAAGACGCCTTGAAGTCCGCAGAATAGCGGAATCAAATTCAAATCGATTACGACCGATTCTTCTCGCATGACTAGCAGCATTAATGAGTTACGGAATTAGGCTAAGTCCTTAACCGGACAGTAGTGGGATCAGACCCCGATTTTTGGCGGGGGGAATCGGTGACAATCCCGTGATACGACGCACGCTGCTCGAAGAGTTTCACTTCGTGCGGGCGTATGCTGGGGTCAGCCTGGCGTCACCGGCTCCGCTCTACCAGAGCACAGAACGACGCGAGCGGCTGCTGGGAGCCTGTCCCGCCGACGTCCAGAAGGAAATCGAGGCGTTCACCAAGGGCGGCCTGGAGGGGAAAGCACTCGAGGCGGCCACCGAGGGGGGCCACCCGGTAAACGAAGACTGGCGTCCGATTTCCGAATATTATCTTGGCCTGCAACTCCGCCAGCGATCTTCTTCCAGCACATCGACCGCCGTCGCTCGCTAATAACCCGAGAAGTCTTCGCTGTTGACGTCGTCTTCGTCTACTCCAGCCTCGTTCAGGAGTTCCTTCATGGCTGCGACCAGGGCAGGCGGTCCCGCGGTGTAATAGATCGGATCTGCCAGATCCGTTACGTACTTCATCAGCAATTCCAGCGAGATATGCCCGGTTTCGCCTGACCAGTCGGCCTGGGAATTCTCGAGGTTCGTCATGGTAGCGACGAGCGTGAGATTCTCACGCTGCCGCGCGAGTTCCTGCAGCTCGGCCAGGAACGCGGCATCTTCGGGACGGCGGTTCGAATAGAAGA
This sequence comes from Acidobacteriota bacterium, assembly GCA_017860075.1. Taxonomy (GTDB): domain Bacteria; phylum Acidobacteriota; class UBA6911; order UBA6911; family UBA6911; genus JACADW01. The sequence goes on from JAFNAH010000313.1 coordinate 1,032, forward strand.
GGAAAAGGCTGTGTCCGGTGTTTCCTTCGGTGGCCTGGACGATCATGCTTCGGAACGGTGTGATGCCGATGCCGCCCGCCAGGATGACGGCCGGGCGGTTCGTCTTGCGATGCAGGGTCATCGAACCGAAGGGGCCTTCGATCTTGACCTCGGTGCCGGGCTGCAGTCCCTTGAGCGTCCGTTTGAAGGCTGTGTCGCGAATGCGAGTGGCGATCATCAAATCAGGTTCGTGAGGGGCGCTAGCCAGCGAAAAAGCGCGCGTGTCGCCTTCGGCGTCCGTCTCCGGCGGATTGATGAGCGTCATATCAACGGACTGGCCGCCAGCGAACTCGAAGCCCGCGGGTCTTTTGAAAAAAAAGGCCATCGTGCCTTCTGCGACCTGCTGTTGCTTTATGAGCTTGATGGAATAGACACTCATGGTTCTCCCTCCTCCGGGCTCAATCCGGATTCTGGCATACGAGTGGCGACCGAACCGGGCCTATCCCGCCCTGTATAGCGGTCATACCTCCACGAACTTCTCGGCCTTGGTCCCACAGATGGGGCAGGTAGCGGGCGGCGTCCCCAGCTCGATATGCCCACACACAGGGCACAGGTAAAAATGGGTTTCGGCCAGGTCCCTGCCCTGCGACACCGCTTCAAGCGCCATCTGGTACAACTTCGCATGGATCGCTTCGGCCTTCATGGCATACCCGAACATGCGTTTGCCACGGTGGTCGTCGGCAATCGCCTGCTGCAGCATCGGAGGGTACATTTGCGTGTATTCGTAGGTTTCACCCGCTACCGCAGCGCGCAGATTGTCGGCCGTCGATCCGACGCCGCCCATCGCACTAAGGTGACCAAGCGCGTGAATTGTCTCCGCCTCCGCTGCGGCGCGGAACAGACGCGCAACATTCGAAAATCCCTCCTGCTCAGCCTTCCTGGCGAATGCCAGATACTTGCGGTTGGCCTGGCTCTCGCCCGCAAACGCGTCCTTAAGATTGCTGTCAGTGTCAGCCATACTGCGTCTCCTTGAATTACATGATTTCGGTCTCCCGTCAGCTCCAGGAGACTAAGCGAATCTACACCGCAAACTTTAGAAGCAGAGGGGCAAAGGGGTCAAGGGGCAAAGGAGAGATGAAGTCAAAGCAGATGGAGGAGTCAGCGAGCGGCATTCAGCCCTCAGCTGTCAGCAGCGACACTTTGGGGCTGACAGCTGAATGCTGATGGCTTTGTGCTCGCGCCGACTGTAACCCGAGGGGGGCGCAGGCCTCCTGAAGATACAGGCGGGTAAGCGTGCTGCCTACTTGTTGGGGCGGACGTTGACGGCCTTGATGTACTGGTTTCCGTAGCTCTCGATTTCGTACTGCCCCTTCTTCTTGTCGAATCGGAGCTTGCAGGCGGCCATTATGTTCCCCATCCCCTCGCCCTTCTCGTTCAGCTTAACCTGCAGGAATCCGAACTGGTAATCAGTCGATCGGCCGCCACGGTAGAGCTCGACAAAGGGCATGATCCGGGCAGTCACGATGGTTATGATGGTCTCTGAGCCAGCCTGGCGCTTGCGCGCAACAGCGATGGTGTTGCCGACGCGTCCGACCGGGGAGAGTTGCCCCCTGTCTTCCTTCTCCAGGGTGCGGCGAAGGGCATCCTGGCCCGATTCCTTCAACAGTTCCATGTACTGCTTGACTTCTTCGTCGGTCGTCCACTTGGTGATCCTGAAATCAAACGGCATCGACTTGCCGCCCACGCTTCCGCCGGTGCCCATGGCGACAGCTGTGTAGCTCTCCGGCTTCGGTTTCTCCTCCTGTCCGTAGGAGACCGACACGAAGAGGGCGGTAACCACGGCCACAAGCGCTGCAACCTTTCCTGTCCGATGCTTCATCTCCAAATTCCTCCATTCCACGAGTTTCATCCGCCGTTTCTTGATCTTGTCACCCGGACGGTGAGAATCTCCCCTCACGGCAGTCGGCCCGGCGCCACACGACCGGAAATCGAACCGGGAGGCTGACTTCCTCCGGTTTCGGTCCGTAGCACCAGCCAGTCACCACAGACTCACCCTATCTACTTACAGCTCACAAGAATAGACGTGTGGCCAGCGGGCGTCAATTGGACTTTGGTCTAAGGAGCCCGCGCTCAGTCTCAAGCACCCGTTTATTTCCCGAGGTACTGCCGGAACCATTCCATGTTGCGTCGTGCGGCATCGAGCACCAGCCGTGGTTCCTGGAGTCCGTCCGGAGGTCGCGGGTAAACAACCATCCCTACCGGTACCCCATGCCGTTTGAGCGTATCGTTGAGCTCGGAACCCTGGCCGATGGGGACGCGCTCGTTGCTCTCGTCGTGCTGAATGAGAGATGGAGTCGACGCGTCCTCATATATTGAACGTCGCCGAGTGTTCGATGTACGGATCCAGGCTGTTCCAGAACTCCACCCCGAAGTAATCCGGCATTGTAATTTCAGGGAGAGAATGGGTGTTTGTGCAGCATGCCTTGCTGATGCAGACGGTTGTGAATCGATCGGTGGGCGCCCGTCAGCACCAGCCGCATCCTTTTGTAGACCTCCGTGTCGGCGCGCGTGGCCAGCGTGTCGAAATATGCCAGGGCTCCTTCGATCTGCTCGAGAATAGTCAC
>JAFNAH010000314.1 GCA_017860075.1 Acidobacteriota bacterium
GTTACCAGTAACACAGGTAATGCTTATGGGCGGGCGGCAGCTGCCCGGCGCCAAGGGAGCCTGTTTGGAGACGTATCGAGTAGCCGAGAGCGGCTTGTCGACGCTGCTCGATGGCACCAATGAGAGATAGGACAGGTAGGATCAATCTGTCCAGAGCCTGCTCGCCACCATCCCTTTTTCGAGGAGGCTGCCTTTCTTCGCTCGGTGGGTCCGGTAGCGCTCCAAGTTCTCGCCCGAAAGTTTCAGCCTGCCGCTGCGTTTGCCCTTTCCGGCTCCTTCCACCATAAGGGTCTGGCCGTCGAATACGGTCAGCGCCATCATCTTTTCACCCTCGTCGAGCTTGATCAGCTGCACGCCCTTGCCGCCAGTGCCTTCCTTTACTTCTTCGATGGGGAACACCAGGGCCTTGCCGTTGCTTGCCGCAACAGCAACCCAGTCGCCTGTTGTAGGGGCCGGAGGCAGGGGAATTTGGCCGTCCTCGACCGTCATGAACGCCTTGCCAGCCCGTTGCCGGGACACCATATCGGCACACTTGGCAATGAATCCGTAGCCCACCGTGGTTGATACCAGCCAGCGGGATTCTGGAGGCGCCGAAAGGGCATGAATCAGCTTCGCGCCCTTGGCCAGATCAACGAGACTTGTGAACGGAACCCCATCGCCGCGACCGGAGGGCAAGTCGGAGATGCGAAGCGTATACGTGCGGCCGCTGCTGTCCATGAGGATGAGAGGATTCACCGTCCGGGTTTCGATGACCGCCATTTCTCCATCGCCCGCCTTGTACTGGATGGATGCCCGGTCGACACCATGGCCTTGCCGGGTGCGAAGCCAGCCATTCAGTGACACGATTACGGTCACCGGTTCGTCCACAATGGACTCTTCGCTCGTCGTTGAGGCGGTAACCGACTGCGCTGCCTCGATGCGGGTGCGGCGGTCATCGCCGTATTTCTTCATGTCAGCGCGGATCTCGTCGATGACAAGAGACGTCAGGGCATTGCCGTCGCCAAGGATGCGGTTGAGTTCGTCGCGTTCGCCCATCAATTCCTTCAATTCCTTCTCGATCTTGATGGATTCAAGCCGGGCTAGCTGACGCAGGCGAATTTCCAGGATGTCATCGGCCTGCACCTCGGTGAGGTCAAAAGCGGCCATCAGGTCAGACTTCGGATCGTCAGACTCACGAATGACCCGGATCACCTCGTCGATGTTCAGGAGGATGGTCAGTCGTCCTTCCAGGATGTGGACGCGCCGGTTCACCCCTTCGAGCCGATGCTGGCTGCGGCGCCGCACTGTGTCGACCCGGAAGCCCGCCCATTCGGCGATCAACGCCACCAGACCCTTCTGGCCGGGACGACCATCCCTGCCGATCACCGTGAGGTTGACCGGCACATTGGTTTCCAGACTGGTCTGGGCCAGGAAGAAACGCATGAAGGTATCGGGATCATGGTTCCGTGAGCTGGGTTCCAGGACCAGGCGAACCGGATTTTTCTCGTCTGATTCGTCGCGTGTGCTGTCCAGGAGGGCGAGGATCGCCTGCTTGAGGTTCTTCTGTTCCGGCGACAATTCCTTCTTGCCGGTCTTAGGTTGCGGGTTGGCCAGCGCCTCGATCTGGGTCAACGCCTGGGCCGTGGAAACGCCAGGCGGCAGTTCGGTGACAACGATGCGCCATTGGCCTCGTGCAAGCTGCTCCACCGTCCATTGCGCACGAACGCGCACACTGCCTCGACCCGATTCATATACCGCGCGAAGATCTGCGGAAGAGGTGATGATCCGCCCCCCGCCGGGGAAATCGGGGCCGGGCACATGAGAAAGAATGCCGTCGAGGCTGATCTCGGGTTTTTTCAGGATGGCGATGGCCGCGGAACCGAGTTCGCGCAGGTTGTGGGAGGGAATCTCGGTGGCCATGCCGACGGCGATGCCGGACGCCCCGTTGGCCAGGAGCATGGGCAGCCGGGCCGGAAGCAGGGCGGGTTCCCTGAAGGCGCCGTCGTAGTTGGGCACGAAGTCCACTGTACCCATGTCGATCTCCGACAGGAGCAGTTCGGCGACGGGTGTGAGGCGGCTTTCCGTGTAGCGCATCGCTGCCGCGCCGTCGCCATCGCGCGACCCGAAGTTGCCTTGGCCGTCGATCAGCGGATAGCGCAGGGTGAAGCCCTGGGCCATGCGGACCATGGCGTCATAGACGGACTGGTCTCCGTGAGGATGGAGCTTGCCGATCACGTCGCCCACCACGCGGGCAGACTTGACGTGCTTGGTACTGGACGTCAGACCCATCTCACGCATGGAGTAGAGGATGCGGCGTTGAACGGGCTTCATGCCGTCCTCGACGTAGGGCAGCGCACGGCCCTTCACCACGCTCATCGCGTATGCCAGGTAGCAGCGCTCAGCATACATGCCCAGTGGAAGCCCTTCTTCACCACTCAAGCCACCGTCACCAGAAGACGGCGGGAGGGGCGGTGCCTGAGGTGGCGTGGACTGGGAAGAAGCTTCATCCGGGTTCCCGAAGAGGTCCAGGGTGTGGGTTTCAACCGCCTTGGTCATACGTCAGCCTCCACCAGATTGCCCTTCGCTTCCATCCAGTCGCGCCGATCGCTGGCGGCGCTCTTGCCCATCAGCATGTCGAACAGCTTCAGCGCCGCGTGCATTTCGTCGGGTGTGGCGAGCACGGGAAGGACGCGCCGGGTGGCCGGGTCCATGGCGGTTTCACGAAGCTGGGACGGGTTCATCTCGCCCAAGCCCTTGAAGCGACCGACCTCGATGGCCTCAGGCTTGATTCCGTCCAAAGCGAGGCGGTCCTTGATCGCCGTCAGCTCGCCGTCATCGAGGGCATATTGGCGTCGGGCGGGTTTCTTGCCCTTGGCCGGTGCGTCCACCCGGTAGAGGGGCGGCTGTGCCACATAGATGTGCCCCTGTTCGACCAGTTTCGGGAAGTGACGGAAGAAGAGGGTCAGCAGCAGGGTGGAAATGTGCGCCCCGTCGACGTCGGCATCGGTCATGATCACGACCTTGTGGTAGCGCAGGCCGGTGAGGTCCGGATTGTCGCCCAAGCTATGCCGCTCCACCCCGAGCGCGACCGCGATGTCGTGGATTTCCTTGTTGGCGTAGAGCGCGTTGGGGTCGGTTTCCCATGAGTTCATCACCTTGCCCCGCAAAGGCAGGATGGCCTGGGTTTCGCGGTCCCGTGCCTGTTTCGCACTGCCGCCGGCGGAATCCCCCTCGACGAGGAATATTTCACGAATAACCGGGTCGTCCGTTGCGGCGTCCGAAAGCTTGCCGGGCAGGACAGCGACCCCGGAGGTTTTCCTCTTCTCGGTTTTCTGGCTGGATTTGAGACGGGTCGCTGCGGCCTTGGCCGCCATCTCGGCGATGGCTTTGCCATACTCCACGTGGCCATTGAGCCAGACTTCGAAGGGATCGCGACTCATGGTCGAAACGAGCTTCACCGCCTCGCGTGAGTTGAGCTTTTCCTTCACCTGCCCCTGGAACTGGGGGTCAAGCAGTCGTGTGGAGAGAACGAAGGACATGCGCCCCGTGACATCTTCCTGGCGCAGCTGCACGCCGCGCGGAAGGAGCGCGTGATGTTCGGCAAATGACTTCACCGCATCGAAGACGCCGGCGCGCAGACCGGCCTCATGGG
>JAFNAH010000018.1 GCA_017860075.1 Acidobacteriota bacterium
AGCGGAGACCACGGCCAGGTCTGGGACAAGCTCCTTACCGACAACGACGGTCCCGAGCTCGAGCTCATGGCCGGCGGTTACTCCGACAACGAGCCCGACTACAGCTGGCTGCAGCCGCACCGCACTAAGGAAGTCAGCCACTACTTCTACCCGCTCCGCGAGATCGGTTCGCTCATGAACGCGAACCTCGAGGCCGCCGTCGGACTGGAGGTGACCCAAGGTAACGTCGCCAACATCGCTTTCAACACCACTTCGCAGCGGGATGGCGCGCGGGCCGTTCTGAAGACAGGTGATAAGGTCGTTTTGGAAGAGCGAATCGATATCAGTCCCCTAAAACCCTATTCCAAGGCTGTTTCCTTGCCGCCGGGCGCACGAGAATCGGACCTGTTCGTCTCGCTGTCCTCGTCCGACGGCACGGAACTCATCGCCTACCACGCGAAGAAGACATCCCCTGGGGCGTTCCCGGGACATGAATATGAAGGGGACGTGGCGACCGGCAGGAAATCTCCCATGCCGGAGCCGGTGAAACCTCCCGGTCCTCCCAAGGACATCGAGTCGGTCGAGATGCTCTATCTTGCCGGCATGCGCCTTGAGCAGTTCTACAATCCCGCGGTCAATCCCATGATCTACTACGAGGAGGCGCTGCGGCGGGATCCCGACGACCTGAGGGTGAACACAGCGGTCGGCATTCTCATGCTCAGAAAGGGGATGTTCGAGGAGGCCGAGAAGCACCTCCGCAAGGCCGTAAAGCGGGCGACCTGGAACTACACTCATCCGAGGGATGCCGAGCCGCTCTACTACCACGGTCTGGCTCTGAGGCACCTCGGCAGGACCAAGGAGGCTTACGACATCCTGTACGAAGCCACGTGGGAGGATGCATTCAGTTCGCCGGCCTATTTTCAACTCGCCGAAATTGCCGCACGGAACGGGCTCCGAGCCGAGGCCCTGCGGCATGCGGACCGTTCGCTCAGCACGAACGCGCTCGATCTCAAGGCGCTCAACCTCAAGGCCGCTCTCCTGCGAAAGTCGGGCCGGGCGGAAGATTCCCTGAAACTTGCCTCCCAGACAGCCGCCGGGGACCTCCTCGACTTCTGGTCGAGAAACGAAGTCTATCTGGCGCAACTGGCGATGAAGCGGACGGATCAGGCCGGCGAGACCCTCGCTTCACTGCGAAAGCTGATGCGGGACGAGGTGAATTCCTACCTCGAACTCGCGGTGGACTATGGCAACTTCGGGGCGTGGGACGAGGCCTTGGGCGTGCTCGATCGGCTCATGCGGTCGGACAACAAGCGCGCAGCCTCCTATCCGCTGCTCTATTATTACGCTGCCTTCGCGGCGCAGAAGATGGGCGCTGCCCCGGATGCCGCCCGGTACTTCAAGCGCGCCGCCGAGATGCCGCCCGACTACTGCTTTCCGTTCCAGCTGGAAATGATTGAGGTGCTGCGGGCAGCGATGCAGCACAATCCCGCCGATGCGATGGCTCCGCTCTACCTCGGCAACCTGCTGTTCGACCTCCAGCCGGAGGCGGCCATCAAGGAATGGGAGACGGCCGCCGCCCTCGGCTCCAAGGTTGCCACCGTCTACCGGAATCTGGGAGTCGGCTACGAACAAACGAAGCGCGATCGAATCAAGGCGATCGGCTTTTACGAAAAGGCCGTCGAACTCGACCCCACCGACACCCGGGTCATCCACGAGCTGGACGCGGCGTACCGGAACGCCCAGGTGCCGGTGGAGCGCCGGCTCGGAATGCTTCGCAAGCACCATGAGACGCTTACCTCGGACGTCTACACCATGCCGCTTGCAAGCGAGATCGAGCTACTCGCCTTGACCGGACGATATGAAGAGGCCTTGTCGATGATGCGGTCGCACCGCTTCCGCATCTGGGAGGGCGGAGAGGGGCTTCACACGACGTTCGTGAACGCGAACGTGCTGCGCGGCTCCGAGCTCATGAAGGCCGGGGAGCTCGACCGGGCGCGACCGTTTTTCGAGTCAGCAGCGGAATTCCCGCTGAATCTGGAGGCCAAGAAGTATTACGCGAGCGGGAGGTCCTGCGAGGTCTTCTACCACCAGGGGATTTTCTACGAAGCGGCAGGCGAATCGGCCAAGGCCCGGCAGGCCTTCGAGAAGGCCGTTGACGAAAGGCAGTACTATCACTTCTACGGCGCGCCTCACTATTATCGCGGACAGGCCCTCAAGAAGCTTGGCCGCTTCGGAGAGGCGAAGCCGCTGTTCGAGGCTCTGATCGAGCGGGGGCAGCGCGAGCTGGCGGAGATTGAAACCAGCACGGGAATCAGCTTTTTCGCCAAGTTCGGCGACCTGACCACCGACGAGATCCGCAAATCCAGCGCCCACTACCTTGTCGGCCTGGGATACCTCGGATTGGAGGAGAGGGCCCGCGCCAAGGAGGAGTTCAAACAGGCCGCCGGCCTGGACATCTACAACCTCTGGGCCAAGGTCATGCTGTCTCGGATCGAATGAATGCCTGCTCGGCTGATCGTTTGGATCGCGGGGAACGCGGGGGTATCCTCGGCATCCCCCGCCATCTCGGCGCCGAAGCCCGGTAGCTCATGACCATTGTTCTCAGCGAAGCTCGTCCGCTGCATTAAGGCAGGCACGGTAGGGGTGCGCCGGAAGGCCTTATCCAGCAATGCGGCTCGGGTGTAGAATGCCGCCGTAGCCGAGGCCCAGACGTTTCAGGCGACATATCATCTGTTTTCAGCAGCTGACAGAGGGCACGAAGGGAAGCGTGTCGGCGCCCGGATCAGAAGGCTGACTTGCGAGGAGGCCGCTTGAACCTCCTATCCTTCAGGGAGTATGGAGTTCTCAGTACGGACAGCTTGACATACTCGAAGCGACGGGTGATGCATAATGAATTTCCGAGTGGGAAGTCGTCGGAAGTAGGAAAGCGTCTTCCTGGATTCAACCTTGAGCTGAAGATTGCCAGGAGGCTGCAATAAACACCAACATTGATCGTGAATCGGGCAGCGCAGTTACTTCGCCCCTTCCCCAAGCACCGCCGTTCTCCAGTGTCCCTTCAACAAGGATTGTCTCTCTCGACGCCTTGCGCGGATTTGACATGCTGTGGATTATGGGAATCGTGCCCGTTTTGCAGGCGCTCTTTACCTTAGTCGACGTTCCCTTTTGGCCGAACATCAGTGCCAACTTCGATCATACTCCGTGGGTCGGGCTCCATTTCTGGGACACGATTTTCCCGCTATTCATTTTCATTGTCGGAATCAGCATGTCCCTTTCTATCAAACGACGGCTCCAACGGAGGGAGTCTCGTGCCCGGATCTACGCTCACATAATCAAGAGAAGCCTCTTGCTCTTCCTGCTTGGCCTCGTCTACAACGGACTACTCGATTTCGATTTTGCGAGTCTCGGGTACTGCGGGGTTCTGCAGCGCATCGCCATTGCATACCTTTTCGGTTCATTGATTGTCTTGCACACCAATGTCCGCACCCAAGCCGCGATTGCCGCCGGACTTCTCCTCTCGTATTGGGCACTGATGACCTTCGTGCCGGTACCGCGATTCGGCCCCGGAGTGCTCACCCCCGGCGAGAACCTTCACGCCTACATCGATCGCATGGTCCTGCCCGGCAGGCTCTATAACCGCGTGTTCGATGAAGATGGGTTACTGCAGCAGATGTCCTCTATCTCCGTCGCCCTGCTTGGCGCGGTTGCCGGGTACTGGCTGGGTGGGCCTTATAGCGGGAAAAAGAAGACTGTGGGATTCCTGGCCGCAGGCGCAGTCAGCATCTGCCTGGGGTTGATCTGGCACTCCCTGCCCCGCCCCATCGGTTTCCCGATGATTTTTCGTCTGTGGAGCAGCTCCTATGTATTGGTAGCTGTGGGTTACGCCTCAGTGATGCTGGGCCTCTTCTACTACATTATCGACGTCAAGGGCTACCGGAAATGGGCCTTTCCCTTTATCGTGATCGGGCTCAACCCGTTGACGATCTATTTGGTGCAAGAGTTGTTCGATTTCGGCATCGTCGTTAACATCTTTCTGCACGGCGTCGTCGACTCACTTGGTTCCTACAGGCTTCTCGTCGTTTCCACCTGCGTCCTGGGCACCAAGTGGCTTTCCTGTATTTCTTGTACAAAAAGCGGATTTTCCTTAGTGGATAGATATATAGACAACCTGCAATTCCCGGGATAGGAGCGGGGCCCGCTGGTTATCCCGAATCAGATCACGGCAATTCGACCCTCAGGGAAGAAGTTGGAAATAGTGGTGCCTCATCTGTTCGCGGATGAGGAGCTTTCAGAAGCCCTTGTGGGGCAGATTAACCGGGGATGTAGACCGCTCCCATGTCCGAATCGAGCAGAGGCTCCAGGCTGTCGGGGGGCTGGCATCGAGCGGACCCGACCGAAAGCATCCACGGTGGCGAGATGCGGCGCCACTCGCGCGGCGTCGAGCCGCCGCACTCCGAAGGACCCGGCGCACCGACGCCCCGCCTGGAAACGCTCGGGCCTCATATCGATCGGCGACCACGCTTGAGCGCGGGATCGCATCAAAGACACCCCGGAACTCCATGTTGAGGCCGGGACAAATCCCCTTTGGAATGCTACGACGCCGCGCGATCCCGCCGGACCCGATCACTCCCGGGCGATCCGTCCAGCCATGGCATTTCTTCGCCGCATAAGCCTTGATGATCCGGCAATCTGCTGCATATCCTCTTCGCCAAACGTCGGGTAGGCGAAACAGGTAAAGGTATGGACTCGTGCCACAGGGCCGTTGGAACCTCCGCCTTGCTGTAGGCGACGCTGTCCGGGTTGGTGTACTCCCGGGACCTGAACGGAGGGCGGACCTTCCGAGATAGAGGCGGATAGGCGCGGCGCCCCCCCCGGGACTGCTTCCAGGCGAATCCGACGTCCTGAATGAACAAAGAATGCTCTTACGCTGGTTCGGCTGTGGGGAAAAGCGGCACCTTGCGTGGAGTGGCAACGCCGTCTGAATCGTCTTTGCTCCGGGCTCGGAATGAGACCCGACCCCCCGGCTGAGACTGCAGGTCAGATGCGACTTTCTGGCTCTTCATCGCCAGATTTTGAGCTTGGCGTATACATCACCCTGCTGGGTTCGCACCTTTCAGTTCAAACATCCTTTCCCATCACGGGTGCGTTTAAGTGCTTGGACTCGCCGGCGGACTGAGCTTCGCTCCATCCTGGCGAGAACCGGTGATCGGACGGCGCCGGCCATTCTAAGAGCAGGCAATTCCACACGGTCGTGTTGAAGGTGAGCAGGTTGCTGCCATTCCAGGCGGCATCAAAGAGCTGCACGGTAATGGAAAAACTCCCTGAGCTGGTGCCGGTCAGGACAATGTCGAAGCTGAAATGCCCGGAAGTCTGGCCTGGCCGGTCGACTGTTGTTCCGGAGAACGACTTCGTACAACCCCCCTTGCTGAACACGATCTTTGCACTCCCGCTCGGGTCGCCCGACGCGTAGGTGATATCGCCATCCGGGTCGTAGAAGTCAAACGATATGGCAATATGCATGCCGTCGGACTTGGACACGGGGGTCCCCGCCTGCAGATTGGAAATGGTGGGAGGCTGCCCCACAGGAGTCGCCGATCGAATCCTGAAACTCAGAGCATTGGTCGTCCCACCGGGGGTGGTTACAGTCACCTGGCAGATTCCGACAGGTGCGGTAGCGGCGATGGCCAGCGTGGCCGTCACCCGCATCTCCGAGGATTCGAGGTTTGTAAGCGAAACACCGGTTGAAGGCGCAAAATTTACGGCAGTGACGCCGGCCAGCGATTCTCCCCATATCTCCAGACTCACAGTGCTGCCGGCGGTTGCGCTGCTGGGGTTGATGCTGTCTATGCTGGGTGCGGGAGCCGTGATCGTGAAGGTGATGGTATTGGAATCACCTCCATCCGCCATCACATACACTTGCCGGGAGCCGCTGGCGGCATATTCATAGATATCCAGCGAGGCCGTGACCTGCGTCGCCGTCGACTGCACATTTGTGATCGTTATTCCGGTGATGGGTGTGAAAATGATGCGGAACGCGCCGGACAAATTGGCGCCCCGGATGGTAATCGGAATCTTTGCGCCGGGCAAGGCGCTCGAAGGAGTGATGGAATCGATTCTGGGAGTCCCCGGCTGCACCGGATCGCCGGTGGTCTGCACATGAAGATGGTAGCCGTAGTTGGCTCCGCCTCCGTGACTGTACTCTTCGACCCGAAGGTAGTACTTGCCGCTGGAGGGGAGAACAGCCTGGAGGAACGAGTCGTTGTTTGACAGAAGCCCGCTCTGATCATTCGTGGCGAGTACGGTGCCATCCTCTTTCAAGAGCGTCAAAATCGAGTCGGCAACAAATCCGAAGCCGCGAGTGTCGGTAAGGGCCGTCAAGATCTCCCCCTGACTTCCGCTGAACGAGTAGACATCCACATCGCCCGGAGCGCCGATGGTCCCGGCGACCTTGGCCGGCAGGTTCAGTGCCGTGGCCTGCGCATTCGAGTTGTTCGGCTCGACTTCCGTGCCGGCTGCGGATAAGACCATATGCGGCGCTACCACGGGGCCCCGATTGATCGCCAGCGTTCCGAATACCGCTTGCTCCTGGCGAAGCGCGATCAAACCGAAGGGGAGCGTTGACGAAACGCTTACGCTCCCACGAAAGTGATCCAGACCAGGAAAGAGCTGATCTTGATTGAGATAACGTGCATCGTGGTGTCCGCTGGCGAGACTCAGCGACACCGTCCGCTGGAGGACCCCTCCTTCATCGATGAGGCTGACAATGATGTCTCCGGAGCCTGCGCCGGCAGATGCAATGGTCGGCAAAGCAAGGGCGACACCCGTGTTTACTCCCTTGTCCGAATCGACCTCGGCAGGAAACGAATAGCATGTCGAGGGAAACTGCTGGGTCACACCCAATTGCGTGACGACCTGGCCATTTTGCTGCCATCTCACAACCAGTGAGCCGCGAATTGAGATGTCGGGCGGCACTTCGAGCACCGCATACCCTGACCGGAGCGATCCCTCATTGTTGGCTCTGACTGCTTGTGTGGTTCCTCCGAGGAGGCTGAAGGTGAAGGCAGAGCCGCTGCCGACATTCGTAGTGCACACGAGCGGCTCTCCGGTGCTCTTATAGAAAGAGAGGCGAACACTGGGAGCCGCTTCAGAGTCCTGGTTGGTCAGAAAGATATCGAAGGACCAGCCATCTCCGACGGCAATCTGGGGAAACACCGAATATGCGACGGAGTCCTGCCCGAAGCAGCGACAGGCCAGGGGCTGGATCACCAGGCACGAGCAGAGTAGGAGGGCAAGTCGATTCATGGTCAAGACCTCAAGCCGGAATGATTGTGGAGGGATCGGTCTCGAGTCTGCGGTCCGCAGCTGGCCGCCAACCGAGTCGTCGGTAACGTAGGTGCCGCCGAACGGTGGCAATTACCCATCCAGCTCAGCGATTCCGGCACATGCCCCGTATCGGCGATACAGGGATTACGGCTTAATATTTGGCGAGCTCGGGGACAGTCACCAGTGTCCCCGCCCCGCGGGGACGACACAAGAGCGAATAATTCATCGGTGCGGGGACACTGGTGACTGTCCCCATGTCTGGGAATCTCGACATGGGCTAGGGTATCATTCTTCTTTTGTTGCAGCTACCGGGAGGAAATTCATGATCCGTGTCCTACTGGCCGTGCTCGCCCTGACGCTCGGGCTGCGCCCCCAGCAGAGTCAGGACGCAAGAGCCGTTCGCGAGGAATACACCAAGTTCGAGTTCGAGGTCCCGATGCGTGACGGTCTCAAACTCTTCACTGCCGTCTATGCTCCAAAGGATTCCTCTCAGCCCTACCCGATCATGCTGGAGCGGACGCCTTACAGCATCGAGCCCTACGGGGTGGACCGCTACCCGGCCTTTCTGGGACCTTCGGAGAAATTCCGGCACTCGGGCTACATATTCGCCTACCAGGATGTCCGCGGGCGCTATATGTCCGAAGGGACCTGGGAGGAGATGCGGCCTTACAAGCCGGCCAAATCCAGCCCGAAAGAGGTCGACGAAAGCACCGACACGTGGGACACCATCGACTGGCTGGTCAAGAACATCCCGGGCAACAGCGGGAAGGTGGGAATGTGGGGAGTCTCCTATCCGGGATTCTATGTGTCGGCGGGGATGATAGATGCTCACCCCGCACTCGTGGCCGCTTCGCCGCAGGCACCAGTGACCGACCTCTACCTGGGCGACGACGCCTACCACAATGGTGCCTACATGCTCGCGGCGAACTTCGGCTTCTACAGGTTCTTCTGGGAACGCAAGGGACCGCCGTCGCCGGGAGACCGGCAGGCACCGTTCGATTACGGGACGCCCGATGGATACGACTTTTTCCTCCGCATGGGCCCTCTCTCCGCCGCCAACGCGGCCTACTTCAAGGGCGAAAACCGTTACTGGAACGAGATGGTCGAGAACACGACCTACAACGACTACTGGAAGGCCAGGGCAATATGGAAATACCTCAAAGGGATCAAGCCGGCCGTGATGACGGTCGGCGGCCTCTTCGACGCAGAGGACTGCCAGGGCCCCCTGCGGACCCACGCCTTCATGGAGCAAAACGCTCCGCCGCCAATCGACATGCTTGTGCTGGGACCTTGGACGCACGGCAGCTGGAGCTGGACCGACGGTGACCGCGTCGGCAACATGAATTTCGCATCCAAGACGGGGGTCTTCTTCCGCGAGGAAATCGAGTTCCCGTTTTTCGAGTACCTGCTGAAAGGGAAGGGTGAAAAGAAGTTCCCCAAGGCGTGGGTGTTCGAAACGGGCACAAACCGCTGGTACCGGCACGAGCAGTGGCCGCCGCGGGAGGCAAAGCCTGAACCCATTTATCTGCAGTCCGGCGGAAGGCTGGGGATGACGGCCGACGCGCAGGAAGGTTTCGACGAGTACACGAGCGATCCTCAAAATCCCGTTCCGTACCTCGGTTACACGTCAATCGGCATGCGAGGCGACTACATGACAGAAGACCAGCGCTTCGCGGCCGAGAGGCCCGATGTCCTCACCTATGAGACCGGGGTGCTCAAGGAAGATCTCAGGATTGCCGGTCCCGTTGGGGTCAACCTGCTGGTGTCCACAACCGGAACGGACTCCGATTTTGTAGTAAAACTCATCGACGTGTACCCGGGCGACTATCCGGCCTACAACACGCCGCAGCAGCGGGATGGCCAACGGCCGCCTGCACAGGTCCCCGCCAACGCTGTGAAGATGGGCGCGTACCAGCAACTCGTCCGGGGCGAACCCTTCCGTGGGAAATTCCGCCACGGGTTCGAGAAACCGGAGCCGTTCGAACCGGGCAAGCCCGACCGGATCGAGTTTTCGATGCCCGACGTCTGCCACGTTTTCCGCAGGGGGCATCGAATCATGGTTCAGATCCAGAGTTCATGGTTTCCCCTGACTGATCTCAACCCGCAGAAATTTGTCGAGATTCCGCACGCCGGGCCGGGCGACTTTCAGAAGGCTGCTGAGCGGATCTACCGGGGAGGACCCGACGGCTCGCGGCTGATGCTGGGAGTGATCGGCGGTCGGAACTGAGAGTTACCGGGGATCTTGCCCGGGAGGCCGTACGATCTCCTTCGTCCCCTCGCGGGTCTCGACCGAGAACAGCTTGTAGTCCCTGTAACGATGCTGGTTGCGGTAGATCGTGTGCTGCCAGTCGATCGTCACCACGACCTTGCG
>JAFNAH010000315.1 GCA_017860075.1 Acidobacteriota bacterium
GCGATGCCGATTCCGACGCCGCCACCGACGGTTCTTCGGGCTGGGCGGCAGTTTCTGGTATGCTGGCGCGCGAACGGAGGTGACGCGTGACGGTATATCTCGGTGCCGATATCGGGGGAACGAAGATCGCGGTCGTACTTGGTAACGCACGGGCGGAGGTTCTCGCGTCGAGCAGGTTCCCCACGGCCTCGGTCGCCGATCCCTGCAACGCACTGGATGGGATCGACCGCGCGTTCCGGGAACTGCTGAAGTCGAACGGCCTCTCGGTGGAAGACGTGGCCAGGATCGGAATCAGTTGCGGCGGTCCACTTGACTCGCGGCGCGGCCTGGTGCTTTCTCCCCCCAATCTTCCCGGCTGGGACGAAGTCCCCGTGTGCGAGGTACTCAATCGCAAGTTCGGGCGGCCCGTGCGCCTCGAGAACGATGCCAACGCGGCAGCGCAGGCGGAATGGGCTTTCGGTGCAGGCCGCGGAACGCGGCACATGGTGTTCCTGACTTGCAGCACCGGCATGGGTGCCGGGCTGATACTCGACGGCAGGCTTTACCACGGCGCCCGTGATCTGGCAGGAGAAGCCGGACACATCAGGCTCACCGACGAAGGCCCAGTGGGTTATCGCAAGGCCGGATCGTTCGAGGGTTGGGCCAGCGGCGCAGGGCTATTCGCTCTCACCGGCCGCCCTGCGGAAGAAATCGGCCGGGAGGCGCAGGCCGGCGACCCGAAAGCACTGGCTCTCATCAAGCAGACGGGGGAAATGCTTGGGCGCGGCATCGCCATCATGTGTGATGTCCTGAACCCGGAACTGGTGGTTTGCGGAACGATGGCAGTGAAGCTGGGCGACCTGCTCCTGGAACCGGCTCGTCGCGTTCTGGCGCAGGAAGCTCTGGATCCCTGTCCCATTGTGCCGGCCGCACTCGGCGCGGACTTCGGTAACGTAGCCGCTCTCACGGTCGCGATTCTGGAGGAATGACAGCGCCCGGTGCGACGGCAGGCAACGCCGCCTCCGCTTCAACGACCTGCGGTAACCTCGGCGAGCAGTTCCCGGTAGTACAGGTAGTCCTCGTACCGAACGTCTTCACGCACCCTTCCGTCGGCCAGCGGTATGTAACCGCCGCTCTCGAGGAGAGGCGGAACCTTCTCCATGATTTCCCGTCGGATGGCTTCCCTGCCGCAGCGTAGCGCATCGAGGTCAATGCCGCCGATGAGGCGCAGGTCTCGCCCGAATTCCCGCCTGATATCGCGATAGTCCATCGCGGCGGCGTCCACCTCGCATGCCCAGAGACAGTTGAATCCGCGCTTCAAGATAGAAGGGAGCAGCAACCTGGCGTTGGCATAGGTCCTGAAGATGATAATTTCGACGTTGTGCCGATGCAGCACATCGAGCAGCGGCTCGTAACTCTGCAACACCAAATCCTCATACATCCGCGGTGCAATAAGCGGCCCGGTGTTTCCTCCGATCGGCTCGGAGAAGACGGCGGCATCGACTTCAACTTCCTGCAGCACCTTCAGGGCCATCCTGGCGTTGAAATCGCCCTGGATTTCCATGCACGCTCGCACGAACCGGGGCTCCTCGCAAAGCAGGCGGGCCACCTCGGCGAACCTGTCCCAGCTGTGCACACCCATCGACAGGAACAACCCGCGATGCACCCGGGGCATCAACACATGATCACGGGCATGCCAACGGCGAACCCGCCCGGGCCAGTCTTTCGGAAGACGGCCCGGGGCGTCAACATCGAAACGGCGGCGAAGGTCGTCCAGGGCACCTGTCGAGGAGGGCCATAACTCCAGCTCAGGGCGCGGTTCGAGATTGAGCTCGAGTTCCTCAAAGCGGTCGGCAGGAAACATCCGGACGAGGTCCTCGTGGCGGGCCATGCCCTGCTTCTGCCACAACCTGATCACTGCGCGGCGGACCGGCTCCTCAAAATATGGCACGCGATCCGGGTTGCCGTATCTGAAAGTCTCGCGAAGTCTCTGCCGAGTGTTCATTGGCTGACTCCGGGGAGTACCTGCGGGGCAAAGGCGCAGTGCAAACAGCCTGGCCATTGAATCAGTGCACGCCGGGTGATTCCCCCCGTCTGCCGACCCGCGGGCTCCTCATGAGCATTACCAGCGGAAGCGTGAACAGGAAAACGATTCCCAACAGCCGGAAAACGTCGATGAATGAAAGCATCGCCGCCTGGCGCTCGACAGTATAGAACATCAGGGCGGCAGCGCGGCGCGCCGCTGTCGTGGCGTCCGAACCCTGCGCCATCATGGCCGCCTGCAGCTGGCTCAGCCGGTTCTGTGTCTGAAGATCGTAAGGGTTGACGTGTGCGCCCAGAATGTTGGTGTGCATCTGCCTGTGCCTTGACAGCAGTGTCGCAGAGACGGCGATGCCCATGCTCCCGCCGATATTGCGCATGAGATTGAAAAGGCTGGTGGCGTTTCCCATCTCCTGTTTGGGAATCGGGTCCATGGTAATGGTGGTCAAAGGCACGAAGAGGCAGCTCATTGCGATGCCCTGGATGAACTGGGGCCAGAAAAAGTCCCAGTAGCCGGCATCCAGGTTCAGCACCGATAGCCATATCAGTGTGAGCCCGGCGGCTGTAATCCCGAACACGAGCAGCTTGCGTGCTCCGACGCGCGAAATCATCAAGCCGACAACGGGCATGAACAGGAGCGATCCGATGCCGCGCGGGGCCGTGGCGATTCCGGCCTGCAGCGCCGGATACATCAAAAGCGTCTGGAGCATGATGGGAAGCAGCACAAGGCTGCCGTAGAGCACGAATCCGAGCGTTGTCATCATGAACACGCCCGTGGCATACGTCCTGTTCTTGAACACCCTCAGGTGGACCACGGGATGGGCAACGACCAGTTCGTACACGACAAACAATGAAAGGAAGATCACAGCAATCAGGGCCAGGGCGGTCATCGCGTGCGAAGTGAACCAGTCTTCCTGCTCGCCCTTGTCGAGCAGGATCTGCAGGCAGGCCATCCCGAGAGCCAGCATGCCGATGCCCCAGTAGTCCACGCGGTCCGATCGCCTGCGGATGTATGGCGGGTCGAAGACATAGAGTTTCGTCATGATGAGCGAAACTGCGCCGACCGGGATGTTTATGTAGAAGACCCAGCGCCAGCTGTAGCTGTCCGTCAACCATCCCCCGATAACAGGGCCGAAAATCGGCGCCGTGACGATGCACAGGCCGAACAACGCCATGGCCTTCCCCCGCTCGGCCGGAGGGAAGGCTTCGAGCATAATCGCCTGCGAAATGGGTTGCATCACTCCGCCCGATGCACCCTGCATCACCCTGAATATGATCAGGGCGGTGAGATTCGGGGCCAGCCCGCACAAGAAAGAGGAGATCACGAAGCCTGAAACGGACAGCATCAGTAGGCGCTTGCGTCCGAAGTAATTCGCCAGCCAGCCGGTCATCGGCAGGATGATCGCGTTCGCCACCAGGTAAGAGGTGAGTGTCCAGGTGGCTTCTTCAACGGTCGCCGACATGCTGCCGCCAATATGAGGCAGCGACACGTTCACGACGGTAGTGTCGAGCACCTCCATGAAGGTGGCGAAAACCACCGAGAACGAGACAAGCCAGCGGTTGACCTCGGGAACTGCAACGGGTAGATCTTCGGCCATGATCTGCCGGGTCCAGCGGTTGACCTCGGGAACTGCAACGGGTAGATCTTCGGCCATGATCTGCCGGGTCGCTCCTTGATCTCACTTCGTAAATACGGTCGGGACCACGGACATGCCCGGGCGGAGGAGATGCTCGGGGTCCTGGCCCTGAACGAGTTCGATCTTGACCGGGATGCGCTGCACGACTTTTACATAGTTGCCGGTCGCGTTCTCGGGCGGAAGCAGGCTGAAGCGGGCTCCCGTGGCAGCTGCAATGCTTTGTACCAGGCCCTGATACTTTCGGCCGCCGTACGCATCCACCGAGATGATGACGCGCTGGCCGACCCGCATGTGGTTCAGCTGGTCTTCCTTGAAGTTCGCAGTAATCCAGATGTCGTCCAACGGTACGATTGCCATGAGGGGTTGATCCCGCACCACGACCTGGCCCAGTTCGACCTTCTTCATGCTCACGATCCCGGAGACAGGAGCCCGGACTTTGGTGTATTCGAGGTCCAGCTGCGCCCTGTCGAGGGCAGCGGCAGCCTGCTGAACGCGCGCCTCGGCGGAAGTCGCGTTGGACTTCATGACCGCAACCTGGTCGGGCCCGGCACGCGTGGCTTCAATCCCGGCCTGGGCCTGGGACACGGCGGTGCGCACCTGGACGAGGTGCGCCTCAGCGGTTTCCACGCCCCTCTCAGCCTCCTGCACGGCCGCTTCGGCGCCCTCGAGCGCCGCGCGAGAGCCATCTGCGGCCGCCACTGCGGCGTCGTATTGCTGCTTGGAGATCTCCTCCTTCGCGACAAGCTGCTTCATCCGCTCCAGGTCCTGCTCCGCCTTGGTGTGCATCGCCCGGGCCTCCAGCACGCGAGCGCGCGTCGTCGCGAGACGCGCCCGCGCGGTGTCGACTCCCTTGGCGGCTGCGGTCACTCCTGCCTCCGCGCTCTGCAGGGAGGCCTGCGCACCGCTGGTTTGGCTCGAGGTTGTGATGGAGACAACCGGTACCTGCGTCCTGGCTGCCGCGGCCGCAGCCTCCGCAGCGGCGAGCTCCGCCTTCGCCCGCTCCAGTGCAATTACGTAGTCACTCGAATCGATCTCGACCAGCAGCGTGCCGGCTTTCACCTCCTGGTTGTCGTCGACACGCACGGCCCGTACGGTCCCGCCAACCCTGCAGGCCACCGGATTGATGTGGCCGTCAACCTGA
>JAFNAH010000316.1 GCA_017860075.1 Acidobacteriota bacterium
CCGTGACGACCGGGCGGGTCTTCCTGAACTCGCGTCTTTTCGAGGGCGGCGTGGAAGCCAAAGGGAAAGACGCCACCACGCTCTGGCTGAGCCGGAGGGTCTTTTCAGAGTTAAAGCATAAGGGGCGGCTGAAGTTCGCCATCGATTCCATCGACTGCTGGGTTTCGGTTGAGGGCGAGGACTCCCTCACTGTGGAGGTAAACAGAGCGCCACGGCCCCTGCCTGTTCTCAAGACCCGCGACGAGCGCGGCACTGAGCGATGGATACTGAACAGCGAAGACAACCCGCTGGTGGTCAGGACTGCCGTGCGCAAGTACACCGATGCCCTTATCAGTATAACGACCGATCGCGCCAACACGCTGCGCTGGATCAAAGGAAAGAAGCTCGCAACCCCCAAGTGACGCGGCCGGGATTGGTGGTATCGTCTCCACGGATCAGGAGATACAATCCCCACACAAAGGCGCGCCAGGAAACCGACGAATCCAGGTTGAAACCGAGTATGCCGACAGAAAGCAAACCGGAGTTTGATGCCGTCGAAGAGGCCATCGAGGAGATCCGGCAGGGCAGGGTTGTCATCGTGGTCGACGACGAGGACCGGGAAAACGAGGGCGACCTCACGGCGGCCGCCGAAATGGTCACGCCGGAGATCATCAACTTCATGGCTCGATATGGCCGCGGACTGATATGCCTGCCCATGACGGGCGAGCGCCTCGACCAGCTTCAGCTCCCTCTCATGGTGGACGAGAACACAAGCCGTTACGGCACCGCTTTCACCGTGTCGATCGAAGCGCGGCGAGGCGTCACGACCGGGATATCCGCGGCCGACCGTGCCACGACGATCCTTGCCGCGATCAATCCCGCCACACAGCCTTCCGACCTGGTGCGACCGGGCCACGTATTTCCGCTCCGTGCGCGAACCGGCGGTGTGCTCGAACGCGCCGGACAGACCGAGGCCGCGGTCGATCTGGCGCGCCTGGCAGGCCTGTACCCGGCAGGAGTTGTCTGCGAAATCATGAGCGAAGACGGCACGATGGCACGTGTCCCGGAGTTGCGGTCAGTGGCGCGAACCCACGGCCTGAAGATGATCACGGTGGCCGACCTGATCGCCTTCCGGCTTCGAAGCGACACCCTGGTGAGGCAACTGGGAGAAGCTGACTTCCCGACCCATTTCGGCGATTTCCGGGTGCATGTCTTTGAGAACATTCTCGACGGGGAACACCATGTGGCGCTGGTGAAGGGAAGGATAGACGCCGAGACCCCGGTGCTCGTGAGGGTGCAATCGCAGTCTACGCTCGCCGATGTCTTCCACGGGAACTGGAACGAAAGCGGCGAGGCGCTGAGAGAGGCCCTCCGCAGGATCCAGGAATCGCACTGCGGCGTCCTGGTCTACCTGCGCCAGGAAGGCCGCGGGGCGGCTCTGGCAGATGAAGTCAAAGCCCACTCCTGCGACGCCGGCCAGGACGAACCCGGGAAACAGGCGGATCTGCGTGCCGACCTGCGTCTGCACGGCATCGGCGCTCAAATCCTGCGCCAGCTCGGCGTCCGCTACATAAAGGTCCTGACCGACCATCCGAAGAAGCTGAGCGCCCTGCACGGTTTTGGTCTTACTGTGATGGAACATGTTCCCCTTATCAGCTCTGTGCCGAATCTCAGGGCCCGCGATTCATGACGGGTGCCGCTGTCGGCCGGGATCTTCGGCGAAGGGATTTATTCCAGTCTCCCAACTACCCTGAAGGTGAGGTCGAGTATGAATCGTGTCAGATCGAGTCTCGTCGCTCTTGCCCTGATCGCCTCGTTCGCCGCTCCCGGACAGCCGGCGGACCCGCAGGCCGGGTCCCCCTCGTTCCAGGGTGCGGCCAGGCCGCTGGCGTCGGGCGAGCCGGTTGGTACCCCCCCCTACGAGATGGTGAAGGCTGGCCGCAAGCAACCCCAGCCGCCGCTGGTCAACTTCGACTCGCTTGAAGGGTGGAGGATCCTCGGCTTCGATGGCGGGACCGGTGACTTGTCGGTTTCTCAGCGAGAGCGCCTGTGGGAATCCCCGGTGGCGCGCCTGGCGTACAAGGGCACGTCCAAGAGCAGCGCGCTGAGTCTCCTGCCTCCCGGGCCGATTCCTGTCCCTGAGTCGGCGTCGGCAGTCACGGTCTGGATCTATGGCAACAACTGGGGCTGGGACCCTGACCCGAAGACGCCCAGTGTCGAGGTGTCTCTGCTGATCAAGGATCGCGCCGGAGCAACTCACGCACTGAAGATGGATGACGTCCGGTGGAGAGAGTGGTGGCTGGTGCACCGGCTGATCCCGCCCCGGCTGCGCGAGCTCAAACCGCTCTCCTTTGCCGGCATCAAGATCGCCGGCTGCGCAAACACGGAGGATCGAGAGCTTTACTTCGAAGATCTGGCGTTCTTCCAGCAAACCGTTCGACCGCTCTCCTTCCAGACTCGCCCCAAGCGGGGCATCGAGCCTTTCCCGGGCCAGGACCAGGGTGCAAATACCGGGCCCGAGCGCCTTCCATTCCCCACGAGAGTGGAGACAATCCTGCCCGACAATTATGTGGATGAATTCAGGACCGAATCGATCCGAGCCTCGCAGCGCTACATCCTGAAGTACCAGGGCGAGGACGGCACCCTCCAGTACACCCTGTCGCAGGGCAAGCCATTCTTCCGCGATATCGAAGTTCGCCTGAACGGTGACCCGGTTGCGACCGCCTGGGTTGATGCCGGGCCGGATTTCGGCGAGGAGGTGCTGGGGATCGAGCCGATCAATTTTGCCGAGCGATCAGGAGCAATTGAAGGCGAGTGGAGAGTGAAACTGCGCGGCCGGGAGGCGCGGGTCGCGATGACCGCTCGTCTCTGGCAGAAATCCCTCGTGATCGACACCATCTGCCGCGAAGGGCTCGCGCGGGAGCTCTCGTACGGCACCATTCGCGGCGTGGCAAAACCCGAATTGATACTGCTTCCGTACCTGAACTACGGCGGTCAGCACCTGAACGTCCTCATGTCCCGCGGCAAGACGCCGTTTTTTGCCGGCATCTGGATGGACTGGTACAGATCGAGCGCATCGGAACCCTATGCCGTGGACAAGATCACCGGAGACCAGGTGAGGTTGAACGGCGGCGTACGCTATCTCCCGCGCACGGACGGAAAGCGGAACGGCATGTTCGAGCGGGCATTCGTCACCTTTTCTCCCAGGTTTGAGGAGACGTTGCCAACGATTCCCAACCCGCCGGCTGCGCGCGGCAAGGAGGCAGGTTCACGGCTGTGGCAGGAAACCTGGGGACCGCAGAACTACAAGGTTGAGATCGAACGTTCCAGGAAACTCCGCGCATACGGGATCGAGATGCTGACGCAGCTGAACCACGAGATCACGTGGCGCGACGGCGGCGAGAGCTTCACGTTCCGGACCATGGCTGCTCCCGGGAAAGGCGGTGATGATGCGCTGAAGGATTACGTGATGGCACAGCGTTCGCTCGGCTGGCGGTCGGGCCTTTACACCAACTACACCGACTATGCGCCGGTGAACGCGTTCTGGGACCCGGACATGGTGATGCTCGATCCCGAGGGTGAGATGATCCGAGCCTGGCCGCGCTGTTACGCTCCCAAGGCGTTATTTGCGGTTGAAATGGATCGCAAG
>JAFNAH010000317.1 GCA_017860075.1 Acidobacteriota bacterium
AGGAGCGCGTCGAGCAGGCCGGCCTGGCTCCGGGAAAAACGGACGTGGTCCTTGCCGTCTGCGCCGAGCCCGGCGAGGATCCCGTATCTGCGAAGCCATTCCTCGGGGATCACGCCGAGTGTCCCGTCGTCGAGAGTCACCGTGCTCTCGCCCTTCCTGAGCGCCGCGAGGAGTCGGGGGAACGGCGTCCGCTGACCCTCGAAGTCAACGTCGCCGCGCAGCTCAAACCAGTCGATGCCCGAGCTGACATTCAGCTGAAGGGAGCCGGGACGACGGAAGAGCCGGCCCTCGGCCTCCACGTTCCAGCCCAGCGGGAGAATTCTCCGCACCGCCTGACCGAGCTTCGCCGGGGCAAGCCGCCACCGCAGCTGCCCCGAGAAATCCGTGTCGCTCCGGAAGCCGGCGCTCCGCAAGTGTTCCAGGGCCGCTGCTTCGAAATCCAGATCGCGCTTTATCCTGCGCAGGTGTGCCACATCTGCTATCGCCGGGGCCGGGCTGCGGCTGTCGACTGTTTCAGCCTGGTAGTCGAAAGCCAGCTCTGCGCTGAGATCGCCGGCGCGGCCCGGGTAGCCGAGTCGACCGATCTTCAGGCAGGGCCTGGGAGTCATGGTTGTTTCCTCAAACTGAAGCTCTGCCGGCAGATCGAGCGGGGGCAGGCATGGCGTGCTGATCAGTTCCTCCAGCCAGCCTTGCTTCTGCTCCTCGGGGACGATGATCGGCCCGTCGCGGCGGAGCACACGGATCCACCCAAAGGCGTCGTGGTGGTCCAGGCGGGCAATGAAATCTCCGGCAATCAACAAGCCATCCCGGAGCAGCACCAGCGGCTCCGCAAGCGGCATGCGCGTCCGGCCTCGCACCAGGCAGCCCTCGGCCCGATATTGCGGCGGATTCTCTTCGCGGCGTACTTCCAGGCGGAACTCCCAAGGCGCACCGGAATCCCAGCGAAGGGCACTCAGGGAATCGCCTCCGGGCCTGCGGAGCACGCAGCGGCCGGTCTCGCAGATCATCGTCATGAGATCGTCGGGCGGGGTGTGCAGAAGCTTGAAGACGCTCGCGTATTCCTGGGTGCTGCCGCCGTACCTGCCGCGGGGCACGCCCAACAGGCGCCCCAGGATGCGGATATCCGCCGGATCGGTCAGTTCAGAAATCGAATCATATCCGATCGCGACTGTCTTCGGCTTTCCCCACTTGCCGTCTTTGTTGAGGCCCCGGGCGCCCACCGTGACACAGAGGCCGATCTCCATGACGAGGGCTGCATCCACGATATAGGCGATCTGCTTGCCCTGCAGCCCGCTGCGTGGCGCAGCCCATGGCCGCCTTGTCTCCTCGCGGACTGCCCGCATGGCCGACTTCCACGGAGGCGCTCCCACAACGACGCTGCGATTCGATCTCCCTCTGATGGCGGGCCCGGGCAAGCGTCGGGACCCGGGGCGATCCCACTCGATTTGCCCACGCTCCTCGGCGAAACCGTCATCCGGCTCTCCGTCCTCGAATTCTTCTACCTCCTCGGACTCCTCCAGGATCATCCTGGCGGGCGCGACTTCCCAACCTCGCAAGAGCCCGCCTTCGTCCGCAGTGAGCAGGGTGGCCCAGATGTGCTTGCAGACTTCGAAAGAATCGTCGAAGTACGGACAGGAGCAGGAGACGTGCAATCCGTCCTGTTCCCTCACGATGAAGACACTGTAGGTCCGGGCACCTTCGACTGTGGCTTCTATGAAGTCGGCCTCCGAACGCCGGATGCTGACGGCGCTCGCAGAGTGATACTCGCGTCCGCGGGTGCGCACCTTGCGCGACAGACCGGCAGAGAGACGATCGATGAAGCTCATGCTGCGATCTCCGCCAAGCGGGCCCGTTCCAACAGGCCGGACCCGCCCTGGCGCTCAAATTGGGCGCTTGGGCGAAACGCGCCTGCCATTTTCATGCGCCGGTTCGAAGGGCAGGTCGAATGTTACTGCACGATCAGCCGAGTTGCATCCTCATGTTAACAGCTATCAGCCATCCGCTTTCAGCAGTCAGCAAAGTGATGGCTGAGAGCCGGATGCTGACTGCCCCGGTAACTGCTCGGCGGGCTGTCTTGGACAGCCTCCTTGGGGCCGCGGGCCACATGAGGAGCAGGTTTTGTGATAGATTCGGCTGCCATCGGATGGAGGCCGGGACTCTATGGCGAGATGTTTCATCGTTCCCCCATACATGTTGAGATCGATTTTGCTGCACGGAAGTGCTCGCGAGCAGGCGATGGCCTGGGCCACCCTGACCGAATCCGAGCAATTCCGCGGTCAGCGCCGAATTCTCGCGCCCATCATCGCCCTGGCGGCAACCGCTCCCGGGACGAAAAGACGGACGGTCTACGATGCAAGAAGACGGTACGAGCTGCCGGGGAAACTGGTCAGGACCGAGGGATCCCCGAGGAGCAAAGATCGCGCCGTCAACCAGGCTTACAGCGGCGCAGGCGCTACCTACGACCTTTTTGCCAGAGTCTTTTCGCGCAACTCGATCGACGATCGGGGCATGCGCCTTGATTCGACGGTTCACTATGGCCGGGGCTACGACAACGCGTTCTGGAACGGCTCGCAGATGGTCTTCGGCGACGGTGACGGACGAATCTTCCGCAGCTTCACCAGCGCGCTCGATGTGATCGGTCACGAGCTGTGCCACGGGGTCATTCAGCACGAAGCGGAATTACACTATCGGGACCAGGCCGGCGCCCTGAACGAGTCGTTTTCCGATGTGTTCGGCTCCCTGGTGAAGCAGTACAGCCGCCGCCAGGAGGCGAAGGAGGCAGACTGGCTCATCGGGAGCGAGCTGTTCATGCCGGGAATCAGGGCCAGGGGGATTCGCTCGCTGAAGGAGCCGGGGACGGCTTACGATGACCCGATACTGGGGAAGGACCCGCAACCCGGTCACATGCGCGATTATGTGAGGACGCTGGAAGACAACGGGGGAGTGCACCTGAACTCCGGTATCCCGAATCGCGCGTTTTACGAGCTCGCGAGCCGCCTCAAGGGCTATGCCTGGGAGAAAGCGGGGCGAATCTGGTATACGACTCTCATCGGCAAGCTGCGCCCGGCTTCCAACTTCAGGGATGCAGTCAACCTGACTGTGCAGTCGGCAGGTGAGCTTTTCGGCAAGAACAGCCTGGAGCAGAAAGCAACGCGCGAGGCCTGGGCCGAAGTCGGCCTGTAGTCGATCATGCCCTGGAGGCGTGGTCTTGGGCAGCACGCAAGAGCGGCCTGCATCGAATCGGTGTCGACTCACGATTTCGGACGCCGATGGCGATTGCAACCCCGATGCCGGTGCCGATGGCCAGTGTGCCTGACCGCGATACCCGCCGGTCCTGCGGGGACTTCAGTTGACAATGGGAAGGATTACGCGGCAGCCCTGCAGGGCGAATTGCTCCCGCAGCCGGCGCAGCATCTCGCCGCCGTGGTAAATACCGAGAATCGAGCCGCCGGAACCGGCATAGTGCGCGGAGGCCCCCAGGCTGCGTGCGAGCTTCACCATTTCGACATTGCGCGGGTCGAGCCGATAGATGCTCGCCCGTACGTCGAAGTTCTCGTCTATCAGCTCACCCAGGCGCTCGTGATCCCCTGACAAGAGGCATTCCCTGCCCTCGAGCGCGAG
>JAFNAH010000318.1 GCA_017860075.1 Acidobacteriota bacterium
CGGATACAAGGCGAATCTGGCAGAGTTCAGCCGGCGCGACCGGGGGCCCCACAGACGTACTCGACAGTACGTCGGGGAGCTGACGGGGCGCAGCGCAGCGTGAGCTTTCGGCAAGCTTGCACAGGCCTCAGGAATGTCACAGAGTTCGGGGATTATGCGGCGGTTTCAGTTTTTCTCCGACCTTGCCCACCAGCGTTGTAGGGGTAAAAGCTTCGCATTGATGTCCTCCACTGAGAATGCTTCGGGATCGTAGTCGCCGCCCAACCAGTCCAGCATGTCTTCATGTTCCTTATGGGCGGGGTCGCTGATGGCCGCCAAGAGATCATAGTAACCCGGGATGCCTCCGCAATCTTCCGGCGGACATTGACGTTTACCGTCTAAGCAGACCGGATAAGCGATCCCCGGGTCGGGCTGCATCACTTTCTCAACGACGATCGCGTGCTCCCAACCGTCTCCGAAGTCGTAGGTGTAGTTAGCCTTCGCTCCGGCCTTGCCGAGCACCATGAACAGATGCACCCTGCGTTCGTTGCCGACGGGAGGCAAGCCCATGAATTGGTCTTCGGGATCCGGTATGCCGTACCGCTTTTGGCCGACGCGGAACTCATGGAGGTGGGAATCGGTCCACCCCATCGCCAGTTGCAGCACGTCGTGCATCACTTCCAATGTCAGGCCCGCCGGCACCAGCAGCCGGCGCCAGATCGGTGGTTTTGTATAGCGGAGGGTCAACTTCAGTTGGTAGATTTCCTGCGGAATCCAGATTTTCTTGGTTGCCATTTCATCTCCTGTTTGCTGCCAGAATGCGGCGCACGGATGTTCGCCCGATCTGCAGCCGGCGGGCGATCTCGGATTTGCTTGTTCCGGCACGGTAAAGCTTGCGGACCTGATCGGCATGGATAGATGCCGTTCTCGGCCGACCCAGCCGCTGACCGTTCCGCCGCGCGTGCTCCAAACCTGCGCGCACCCGTTCGCGCATAATCTCCCGTTCAAACTCGGCGAAGACTGCCAGCAAACCGGCCATAGCCCGACCGGCTGGTGTTGTCAGATCCAGTGCCTCCGTCAGTGATACGAATCCGACTCCCAGATGCTCGAGTTCCTGCAGGGTCGCCAGCAGGTCCGTAACCGACCTGCCCCAGCGATCCAGCCGCCATACCAGGACAATGTCAATCTCGCGGCGGCGCGCTGCATTCAGCAGTTGCTCCCGGCATTCACGCTGGGAAGAGCCCGAAGCAATTTCCTTCACCAGGTGAACGATCTGCCAGTCCCGGCGCGCGGCGTATTCCCTCATCGCACGGCTCTGCATGGGAAGGGTTTGCTGGTCGTACGTGGACACGCGCGCATAAAGACCGGCGCGAATGGAGGGGTGGCCAAAAACCCCTGGCGATTTTGATCTCGGAAGTGTGCGTTTCTGGCTCATGTGCAGTTGATGAATCGCCCGTGCCGGAATCTATGGTTTTCGGCCAGGCACCCCCGTACCGGCCGTATAATTCCAGGGCATCCACGCTGCCGGATCCCGGGCCAGTTCCGCAGCATGTTTTTGCAATTCCGTAAGGTAGTCGAAGGGATTGACGCCGTTCAGTTCGCAGGTGTGGATCAGACTCATGAACAGATCGCCCACCTCGGCGCCATTCTCGGTTTTGTAGAACAGGGAGTTCTTTCGATGCAGAATCGTCCTCTTCAGGGCGCGCTCGACGATGTTTGAATCCAGCGGCGCGCCTGCCTCCCGCAGGAAGAGCGTCAGGCGATCCCAGTGGCGAAGTACGTATGAGATCGCAGAACCCAAACCGGAGTTCGGCTCGACTTTCTTCTCGGCAATCTGTGTCTTCAACCACACGTGCAGCGTATTCATCACGGGAAGGCTGTGTTGCTGGTGAAAGCGCAGCCGCTCCTCAGGCTGCAGTCCCTGCTCCTCGGCTTGAGCATCGTAACTGTAGACCTCGCCGAAGGATTCCAGCACGAACCGGCACTCCTCGGGAAAGCTGGGCGTCACCTCCACAAAGTGGCGTCGTGCGTGGGCATTGCAGTGCCCCACCAGGATTTCCAGCTGCTTCGGCAGCTTGGGGAGGTTGCGTGAAAGAGCGTCGCACATCTGAATCGGTGGAGAGAGTCCCTCCGATCGATGCGCCAGAACCCGGGCGAAGTTCTCACCCGCGTGCCGACGCCCGGTAAAAAACAGAGCCACCCGCTGCCCCTGCCGTGTGGATACAATTCCCGAGGTGAACAGTCCCGTCCGTTCATCGCCGGGGCTTGAGGATGCTTTTTCCACCTCCGCACGGCGCGCAGCCGCCAGAGCCAGGATCGTCATGCTTGTGTCGTCGTTATAAAAAACCTCTCCCTGTGCCGCCTGGCGGATCAGTTCTTCGAAAGCAGGACGTATCCCCGCAGCGGATTCTGCGACAATCTCCCACTGCGTCGAACTCGGCAGCGGAATCCCCAGACTTGCCTCCAGTCCCTCCAGCCGATAGAACGGAACTCCGCTTCCGTACCTCAACAAAGCGATCATCGCCGCCGCTGTCTCGTCGTATTTCTTCTCCCCTACACCCTCCGGAGCCTCCGCTTCGAAAACATCCCCGCACAGATTGCAGCGCAACCGCTCCAACTCGTAGACCGTTGCCTCGATCGGCGCCTGCCCCACCACGCGGATGCACATGGCTGGATCCTTCTGTCTGTAGACCTTCCCTTTCAAACAGCGCGGGCAGCGATCCCCTGGAGTCAACCCGGCATGCGCGACCGGGATGCGCCGGGCTTCCCGATATGCAGCGGCGCTGTTGCGGCCATGGCCGGTTTTGGGCTCCGCCCTCGAACTCGCCGGCAGGGAGGAACTGCCTTTCGCAGTCGCTCCCAAGCCCGCCTGCTCCAGAACTTTGCTCGTCTTCTCCGTCGTCGGTTTCGAAAGCAGCGCGCGCAGGCTGCTGATCGTCGTGTCCTTATCCCCGATCATCTCGATCAGACGGCTCAGAGCCTGGATAGCGGATTCGAGATTCTGACAGTCCTCTTCACCCAGCGGCCCCTGCCGCGCCCGTTCCTTCAGCGCTTTCAGCTCTTCAAAATTCACTTCAATCACCTCACATCCGGGCTTCATCTTATCCCTCAATAAGCAGCTCACGAAAGCGCGGCGTGAGTGGATAGCCCAGCACTTCCTTGATCGAACGGTTCGGTCGCTTATCGGGGCAGTTGTTTCCCCGGCCTGCCGTCCGTCCCATTACGACCCAGTTCGCCGCCCGATAACACGTGCCGCGGTGCTTCTCGGTGTCGACGAAAGTCTCCAGAAAATAGACCGGGTGATGATAGAGCCGTTCCCAGTCGCCCGCCAGCCGGCGAGCCATCTGACCCAGAATGTGCGATGCCAGGTGCTTGACCTGGACCCAGGGCAAGACAAGGAAGCGGGGATTGTAGGCCAGGAAGCGCAGATTGCGGCGCCGCGCCTCAGGTGTCCAGCCGATGTAACGGTCGCGGGCGCTCAGATGACGCGGTGCCGACGACCACGCCAGGCAGGCAACCGGACGCCCTGCGGCATAGACCATGTACTTGAGGTGCTCGCCCACCGGCCGCGTATACCCAAGCGGATGGTATTCGGCGATGAGATGATTAAACAGCGG
>JAFNAH010000319.1 GCA_017860075.1 Acidobacteriota bacterium
TTGCAGGCACTCCTCGGCGATCGGCCTGTAATAGCGCGGGAACAGGTTGCAGCTCTTCCTGACGACGAGCTCATCCAGCAGCAGATAGAAGAGGTCATGCAGGATCTCCTTGCCCTTGGTGATCATCGCTGCGACGCGGGGATCCGTGATGACCGCCTCCCACACCACCGACTTGCAGAGCACGGACAGGATGCGCGATTCGGCCGGGACGACGAGGTCCCAGCTGAAATCGGCCCGCTGCTGGCCCGGCCGCCGGGCGAGTCCGACGGATGTGATCAATTCATTCAGGGCATCGCGCAGGGCCTGCTTTCTGTGAGCGCGTTCATCGCCGACGTCCGGCGGGCGGATCCTGGCCGCGAAATCGCTCAGACGTTCGCGGACCTCCACCAGCGTCAACCTGGGAACTGCCTCGCTCTCGCACCGCTCGTCGTAGTGAATCGCGACACGGCGGCAGAAGCGCGCATCCGACAAGTCACTGGCTCGAAGGAACCTGGCCTGGAGTGCATCTTCGATGTCGTGTATCGAGTAGGCGCAATCGTCAGCCCAATCCAGGATCTGACAGACAGTTGCTGTCCTGGGCCTGACTCCCGCCTTTCTCTGCCTGGCGCTGAGGAGCTGTGCCCCGCCCTCGAGCGCCCAGCGGGCCTGTTCTCTGTCGGATGTGAAAATAAACCGGTGGTTCCCTGTATCCTGCTCGTAGGGGTACTTCACCACACCTGCCAGTGTCGCCCTGGTCAGGTTCAGACCAGGATAGCCGGGTGACTTCGGCTCCACTGCAACCAGGATGTGGAAGGTCTGGGCGTTTCCTTCGAATCGCAGGGCGTGCTTGCCCCTGAGATTGAAGCGGCGGCTCACATCGCCCATGCATGCATCGAGCGTCTGCTCGCCGCCATGTCCGAAAGGCGGATGGCCGAGATCGTGCGCAAGGGCGACAGCTTCAGCCAGTTCGGGGGCGAGACAGCTGCTGAGTCGTGATTCCTCGGTGAGCAGGTTGTTGGCGATGGCACGAGCTATCTGCGCGGTTTCGATGCTGTGCGTGAGCCTCGTCCGGTAGAAGTCCGCCTGGCCAATCCCGAAAACCTGCGTTTTCCCCTGCAACCTGCGAAACGCGGAGCTGTGCAGAATACGGTCGCGGTCCCTCTCCGTGGGGTGCCGATGGTCCCTGGGAGATGGCGGAGGTTCGTCGTGAAACCGTTCCAGAAGGATACTGTCCATGTCTTGCGCGCGGGTCGTCCGAACCCGTCTTCTACAGTTTGTAGATGGCCGTGAGCTCGTTCTTCAGGTATTCGAACGCTTCCTCCGGGTCATCTGAGAAATGGATCAGGCGGAGATCCTCCTCGGAAATCGTATTCCATTTCACCATCGCGTTGAAGTTCAACACATCGTTCCAATATTCGGGTCCGTAGATCAGCACGGGCATCCTCTTCCGGGTCTTCCCGGTCTGGATGAGCGTGAGCAGCTCGAACATCTCATCCATGGTACCGAAGCCGCCGGGAAAAATCACGAGGGCCTTGGCCAGGTACACGAACCAGAACTTGCGCATGAAGAAGTAATGGAACTGGAAAGCGAGTTCGTGCGAAACGTAAGGATTTATCTTCTGTTCCTGGGGCAGGCTTATGGACAGGCCGATGGACTGGACGCCGGCCTCATCGGCGCCGCGATTCGCCGCCTCCATGATCCCCGGCCCTCCCCCGGAGCAGACCATGAGTCGCTTGAGTCCGCCGTTCAGGTTCCTGGCCCAGTTTGCCAGCAGGCGCGCAAGGACCCGCGCGTCCTCGTAATACCGCGAGAGCTTCACCTCCTGTTCGGCCTGGCGTATCTGCCCTGCGAGCTCGGCGCTGGCGTTTTCACCCCGGGCTATCCGAGATCGCAGCTGCTCGAGCCGCTCCTGCGCTTCACCGCGCGGCCTTGCTCTGGCAGAGCCGAAAAAGACGACGAAGTCTTCGACGTTCTGCCAGCGAAACCGGCTGGCGGGCTCGAGGTATTCGCTCAGCATCCGCACCATGCG
This sequence comes from Acidobacteriota bacterium, assembly GCA_017860075.1. GTDB lineage: Bacteria > Acidobacteriota > UBA6911 > UBA6911 > UBA6911 > JACADW01. The sequence continues at coordinate 2,009 of JAFNAH010000319.1, forward strand.
TGCGTCCCGGCTGTGCAGAAAGCGCCGGTTCTCGAAGGCCTTGGATGGAGGGTACAGCCCGTGCCGTGCGTATGCACGGTCGCTATCTTCTGAGCGACAAAATGCTGGACTGCGCCCCGCCAGTACAGCACGTCAACCGCCTTATCGGCAAGGTGACCACCTTTAACCAGCACGGCCGCCGGGCCGAACTCCGCAATGCGCCGGGCGGCCACCTCCATGTCCAGGACATCAAGCACCGGCATTTCCGCCAGCGCTTCGGCCTCCCGGAGATTCGGAGTTACTAAGAAAGCTCTCGGAAGGAGCGAGCGCACGAGCGTCGAGCGGGCGTCGGCCGCGATCAGTGGCGCGCCATGCTTGCTGATCATGACCGGATCCACGACGAGCGGAAACCCGAAGTCGTCTGCCCGGTCGGCGATTACCTGTATGATCCCGGCTGTGCCCAGAGCTCCCGTCTTGGCCGCCGCCGGCGGGATGTCCTCGAGCACGGCATCGAGTTGCGAAGCCACAAGGGCGGGGTCCAGCGGCTGGACGGCGCTGACACGCTGTGTATTCTGCACCGTCACGAGAGTCAGGACGCTCATCCCGTAGACTCCCATCTGGTGGAATGTCTTCAGGTCTGCCTGGATCCCCGCCCCTCCCGAGGGATCCGATCCTGCAATCGTCAACGCGACACTCACCATGCGACGTCACCCTGGGATGATCGGCCAGACTATGTGCGACGGACGCATCCGCTCATGCTGGATTGTGTTGCCAGCCGTCTGTATCCTGCGATGCCGTGACTTCATGATACCTGCTGCGGTCGAGCCGGCGCACAGGTATTATTGATCCGGCCATTCCGCTATAATGGCATTGCCGCACATTGATACCGCTTGCCGGAGACTCCGTGTCCCGGATGATTAAAGGAGGTTTCCCAGATGAATACCCTGAACCGCCGGAAGTTCTTGAAGAACGCAGGTTCCGTCGCCGCTGCTGCAGCATCGGCACCCCTGGTCAAGCCGTCCTGGTCGCAGACCAGCCCCAACGATACGATTCACATCGCAGTCATGGGCATCCGGGGCCGTGGAACCAGTCACTACACGGAGTTTGCCAGGATCCCGAATGTCGAGGTGACTTACCTCTGCGACATCGACGAGAGGGTCTTCGCTCCGCACCTTGCCGAGATGGAGAAACTGTCGCCCCGGAAGCCCAGGACCGAGGTCGATATCCGGAAGATCCTGGACGACAAGGATGTGGACGCAATCTCGGTTGCCGCCCCGGACCACTGGCACGCGCTGGCGACCGTCTGGGCCTGCCAGGCAGGTAAGGATGTCTACGTCGAGAAGCCCACGTCGCACAATGTCTGGGAAGGGCGCCAGGCAGTCGAGGCTGCACGGAAATACAACCGGATCGTCCAGGCCGGGATGCAGAATCGCAGCAACAGGAATGTCCGGGCCGCGATCCAGTTTCTTCATGAAGGCGGCATCGGCGACGTGTACATGGCCAAGGGCCTTTGCTTCAAACCACGGGAGAGCATCGGCAGAAGACCCAACGGCCCGGTCCCGGAAGGAGTGCACTACGACCTGTGGCTGGGCCCCGCGCCCTATCGGCCCTTCAACGAGAACCGCTTCCACTACAACTGGCACTGGTTCTGGGACTACGGCTGTGCCGACCTCGGCAACCAGGGTCCGCACCAGATGGACATCGCACGCTGGGGGATGGATATCTACGATTATCCCGTCAAAATCCACTGTGCGGGAGGTTACTTCGTGTTCGACTCCGATCAGGAGACCCCCAATACACAGATGGCGACCCTGGAGTTCGCTGACGGCCGGATCATCCAATTCGAGGTCCGGGGCCTGTATACAAACGCCGAAAATGAGATCACCATAGGCAATCTCTTTTTCGGCTCCAAGGGTTGGATGCACCTCAACGGGTCGACGTGGAAGACGTACTTCGGGCGAAAGAACGAGCCCGGCCCCTCCATGGATTCCTCTGAGGGCGCCGCTGATCCCTCGAACCTGCGCGGCACAGGAGACTCATCCCACTTCAAGGACTTCATCGATGCGATGCGTTCCCGGAAAGTGGAGGACCTCGCTGCGGACATCGAAGAGGGTCAGCGCTCGACCGCGTTGTGCCACCTCTCGAACATTGCCTACAGGCTCGGGCGCCAGCTCGAGTTCGATCCCAACACGGAGAAGTTCGTGAGCGATGCGCAGGCTGACCTGTACCTGTCACGCCGTTATCGCGCCCCGTACATCGTTCCCGAAAAGGTGTGACGGGATCACTGGAGAGGAATGACGCGTCGAATTTGAAAGTCTTTTCGTGCCCTGCCGCTGCGTCATCCCGGAATTGTGGTTCGCTGTTCAACGACTTCGAACGGAAGCGGCGGGGCCGTAGTCCCGCCGTTCAGGATCCCATTGGAGATCACCATGAAGAAGATACTGGTACTGGGTGCCGGGAAGATCGGGTCACTGATATCGTGCCTTCTGGCTGAATCCGGCGACTACACGGTTTACCTGGCCGACATCGATCCGAGCGTGATCCAGCGGGCGAAGAAAGACTTCCCCCACCCGCGCCTGCATCCCATGGTGCTCAACGTGACGGAGCGTGAGAAGTTGAGCCGATGGGTGAAAGACGCCGGCCCGCGGGCAATTGCCTCCGCGCTGCCTCACTATTGCAGCGCGCTCGTGGCGGAAGTGGCCAGAGAGTTCGAGGTCCATTATTTCGACCTGACTGAGGATGTCGAAGTGACGCGGACCGTCAAGCGAGTGAGCCAGGGAGCGCACGCGGCCTTCGTCTCCCAGTGCGGCCTGGCGCCTGGCTACATCAGCATCGTTGCCAACGAGCTCATGAGTCACTTCGAAGAGCTCGACACGGTCAAACTGCGCGTCGGCGCACTCCCCGTCCACCCCAGCAATGTGCTGAAGTATTCGCTCACCTGGTCAACCGATGGCCTGATCAACGAATACGGAAACATCTGTTACGGCATCGAGAACGGCAAGATGACAGCCCTTCTGCCTCTTGAGGGGTACGAGACAATCGAGGTGGACGGACTGCTTTACGAGGCTTTCAACACATCGGGAGGGCTGGGGACGCTGGCCGACACCTACGAGGGCAGGGTTCGCACCATGAACTACAAGACTCTCAGGTACCCCGGACACTGCGAGAAGATACATTTCCTCATGCAGGACCTCAAGCTGGGCACCGACCGTGACACGCTCAAGCGAATCTTCGAGAATGCCGTACCGCAAACGCGGCAGGACGTGGTGTTGATCTACGTTTCTGTGAGCGGTACGCAGAATGGACACCTGTTTGAAGAGAATTACGTCAAGAAGGTCTACCCGCAGACGATCGCCGGCGCTCTCTGGTCCGCCATCCAGGTGACAACAGCGGCCGGGTTGTGTGCCGTCCTCGACCTTGTACTGAAGGATCCCGCGCCTCGCAGCGGCTTTGTCACGCAGGAGAGCTTCGCCTTGAAGGCGTTCCTGGAGAATCGCTTCGGGCAGTACTACAAGTGAG
>JAFNAH010000320.1 GCA_017860075.1 Acidobacteriota bacterium
GACCAGCGGGATGCGCGCAGGGATGACCGTGGCCGTGCCTCTGCTGACGCTGGCCATGGGGACCTGGGGTTGGCGCTCTGCCTTATTTATCCAGGCGGCGTTCATCCTTCTCCTGGTCGTGCCCGGCATCTGGTTTCTGACCGGCGACGTGCCCGAAGACACACCCGGGGTCGGGAGCACGGAACGAAATTACATCGCAGAGGGTCGGGCCGCTGAGAAGAGGAAGAGCACGGGAGGAAGCGGGGATCTGTCGAGCCTCCTGCGCGACTATCACTTCTGGCTGATGGTGACGTATCATTTCGCTGTGCTGGCCACCTTCGCGGGACTGACCACGTGGTTGCCCAAATACCTGAGAGACGCCCGAGGCTTCAACATCCGCCAGATGGTCCTCTTCACCTCGCTTCCGTACCTCGGCTCGTTCCTGTCGTCACTGGTCTTCGGGTTCCTGTCGGACCGCATCGGCCGCCGGGCCGTTCTTTGCACGCTGAGCCTCGCGGGCGCCGCCACATCCATTGGATTCGCAGCGCTGGTGCCTGACCCGATCGTGTGCGGACTGTTGATGGTGTGGGGTTTCATCATGTGGGGAATAGGAACACCCACCTATTACGCCATCATGCAGCGGATCATTCCCGCGCGCATCATGGCCACCGGGATCGGCATCGACAACGGACTGGCCAACTTCGGCTCCGCCATGGCGCCGGCCGTCATCGGTTTCCTGATCGCCGCCACGGGTTCCTACCTGGGCGGGCTGCTCTTTATCGCCGTGCTCGGATTGATCGGGGCTGCCGGCGCCGCGGTATTGGCCCTGCAGAGGTACTGAGGGATAACGCGTGGCAGGGGCTCAGATGGCCGTGAAGGTCCCCCTGCCCGACCCACTCCCCGCCGGGTATCCGAAGTGCCCTCTTCCACGGTTACTTCCTGGACTGTTACTGAAGCGCCTTTGCGCGTTGTGAGTAAAGGCCGGTAAAGCTGATGGTTTGACCGAACTGTCTGGGTTGGCCACCGCCGTTTAGACATCCGCCGGGACACGCCATGACCTCGATGAACTCATAGCTCGTCTTGCCCGATGTCACCGTCTTGAGAAGCTCCACCGCGGCTGCAAGGCCGGACGCGACAGCTGCTTTGACCCTCCTGCCGTCAAGCTCGACCTCGCTTTCCGTGACGCCCGGCCCCCCGGTGTAAACGCTGCCGCCGGATACGGCGCCTGGGAATACGTCAAACGCCTCGTTCGGAAGCTCGCGCCATACCTTGAGGGCCGTGAACCTGCTGACACAGGAGCGCTTGAACATCGCGGCAAGCTCGTGGGTCGTGAATGACACGTCCACGGACGCGCCCTCCTTTCGGCACTCGCTCTTCCCGGCGGTGCATGAGTTTATGTAGACGACGAATATATCCCTGGGGGCAACGCCCGCTTCCCTGGTGTACGCACTCCTGCACAGGACGCCGAACGTCTCCTGCGCGCTCTTCCCTCCGGAAAGGTTGCCTATCAGCTCAGGGTAATTGTTCTCACAGAACTTCACCCACGCCGGGCAGCGCGCTGTCAGCAGGGGAAGCCTTTTCCCCGTTTTGAGACGCTCCGCCAGCTCGTTTTTTTCGTGAGCCTTGGCCGCTGCGCCTGCAACACCCGCGTCAAACACCTCTGCAAAACCCATCCGGCGCAGTGCGGCAATGGCCTTTCCCTGTACGTTGGTTCCGATCTTCTCCTCAAAAAGCTCGCCAAGCTCGGCGCCGACGTAAGGCGTCACAGCCGCTACAACGTGCCTGCCGTGGTTCAGTGCGTTGCGCACCTTCTGGGTGTCATCGCGCTCCGCCAGCGCGCCGGTCGGGCACGCTGCGATGCACTGTCCGCAGCTGATGCAGTCCGTTGCCGCAAGCGGTCGCGGCGGGGCGACCTGTGTCCTGTATCCCTTGCCTATAACACCGATGATGTCCAGATGCAGTTCCCTGCACGCCGCGATACAGCGGCGGCACCGCACGCACTTTGACGTGTCGCGGTCAAGATGTGCCGCAGATTCGTCAAGCTCCGGCTCCATGGCATACGGGTTATAGTTCCGCTCATCGATGCCATACTGCCGGCACAGGGCGTGAAGCTCGCAGTCTGAATAGCGCGAGCAATACTCGCAGTCCATGCGGTGATTTGAGCAAATAAGATCCAGTGTCTGGCGCCGGGACTCTGTCACCTCCGGGCTGTTCGTAAGGATCTCCATGCCGGGGCTGATCGCCGTTATGCAGGACGGCACGGGGCGCCTGGCGCCCTTGACTTCCACCACGCAGATGCGGCATGCGGCGATGCAGTTCTTGTCCTTGAGAAAGCAAAGCGTGGGGATGTCGACATGATTGAGCCGCGCCGCTTCAAGTATCGTCGAGCCCGCCGGCGCCTGGGCGTTCGTGCCGTTGAGCTTTATTTGGATATTCTCCTCCATGACATCCTCCCCCTACTTTCTCACGCAGACGCAGTCCCCGGGCGAGGAGCACGCTTTTACATAGTCGTCGCGAAAATTCCTGAGCGCCGACAAGACCGGCGTTGGCGCCGCCTGCCCCAGCCCGCACAGCGAATTCTTGCTGACGTAATTCGAAAGTTTCTCAAGCTTTTCGATGTCCTCCATACGCCCCTTCCCCGACAGAATGACGCTCAGAATATCCGCAATCCGCTTGTTGCCGTAGCGGCAGGGCGTGCACTTCGCACACGTCTCCTCGGCGAAAAACGCCATGCAGCCGCGGCACAGCTCGATGACGTCTGCGTCCTCGTCGAAAAACATGAGGCTGCCCGTACCGAGCGACATTCCCGCCGCAGCACAGCTTTCGATATCGAGAGGCACATCCAGATTGTCCGGCGTCACAAAAGCGCCGGAGGCGCTGCCGCCCACCTGAATGCCCCTGAGCTTTTTCCCGTTCGGACAGCCGGCGCCAACATCCTCAAAAAGCCGCCGCATCGTCACACCCATCGGGAATTCGTACACACCGGGGTTACCAATATTACCGCTTAATGTGAAGAGCTTCGTGCCGGGACACGTTTTCGTGCCGAACGTCCTGTATCCGTCGAATCCGATGCTCATGATTACGGGGACATTCGCCAGCGTCTCCACGTTGTTGACGACCGTGGGCCTGCCCCACAAGCCGGCGACAGCCGGATACGGCGGCCTTAATCTCGGCTCTCCGCGATGACCTTCTATGGACTCCACGAGACCGGTTTCCTCGCCACAGGCGTAGGACCCGGCGCCCGAACGTATCTCGATATTGAAGTTAAACCTTGAGCCGAGTATGCCCCTGCCCAGGTATCCGTTTGCGCGCGCATCCGAAACGGCTTCTTTGAGCATTTCGCGCACCTGCCGGTACTCCGCGCGTATGCAAATGAAGCCCTTGTCCGCGCCTACCGCCACGCCACAGATCGCCATGCCCTCTATAACAGCGTGCGGGTCGCCGGACAGGATCACACCATCCTTGCCTGCTCCCGGCTCGCTCTCCTCCGCATTGCACACGACGTATTTCTGCTCGGCCGGGGTCTCTTTCACTGTCTTCCATTTGAGCCCCACGGGAAAACCCGCGCCGCCCCGACCGCGCACGCCGGACTCGCTGACGGCTCCGATGACC
>JAFNAH010000321.1 GCA_017860075.1 Acidobacteriota bacterium
TTCTATGCCCATTCGGCAAACCGCAATCCCGCCAGCCATTTCGAGGCCAGCCTCGAAGAGGCGGTACAGTAGTAGCCCCGCGCGTGAGCGCGGGGTTTGAGCGTCCTACAGACCGAGCGCCGAAGGCGCGGTACCGCAGTCACACAGGAATAGGCGATGCTGCGATTTCTTCACAGCTTCGGAGACCCGCCTCACGGCGACCTGTGAGAGAGGCGCTTAGTGGCGGGAAGGGGGTTTCTGGAGGGAATTAGCGAATTGTGTGGCCTTGCTTGTCCTGCAAGGACCCGGCGACCAGGCATTCCGAATTCTGCATTCTGCATTCTGAATTCTTCAGTGGCTTGGGCAGTTCCTTCCAGGTGTAGTAGATTCTGCTGAAGACGGTCCAGTTGCCGACGACTGCCAGCACCCAGAGCGCGGCATCCATCCGGTTTCCCAGGGCGCCCAGGATCAGCACGACGATGCGTTCGGGACGCTCCATGAATCCCACCTTGCACGACGGAATCAGCGATTCCGCCCGCGCCCGCGCGTAGCTCGTCATGACCGCGCCCATGAAGGCCACGCCGACGAGCACGACATATCCCAGCCTGTCATTTCGCGCGTACCAGACCATCAAGCCCTGAAGGATGATGATGTCCGAGTACCGATCGATGACCGAGTCATAGAAAGCGCCGAAGCGCGTCTCCGAGCGGGTTACGCGGGCGACGCCGCCGTCGAGCATGTCGAACAGGCCGGCGAGGATCAGGATCAGGCCTCCCCTGAAGAACCGTCCGTGGCCGAAGTCGAAGGCCACGAAGAAGCTGATCACGACCCCTGTGAAGGTGATGAGGTTGGGGTTGATACGGAAGTAGGTCAGCCCGCGGACGATCAGGTCGAGCAGGAACTTGCCTCCCAGACCGATGAGCCTGCTGATCATTGCGCTAGGCTAGACACAATAGCGGTGTGTGTCAAGGTCAAAACAACTTCATCCGGATCGTCAGGTATTTCTTCGGGTCCTGCCGTAAATCATAGATAAGCTTGGTGATCTCAGCTGTCGATTGGTTGAGGTTGTTGTAGAGAGAGGGGTCTTTGAGCAGGCGTCCCATCGTGCCCTCGCCCTTGTCGATCTGGTCGAGGAGAGAGCCGAACTTGGTCATGACGTCCTTCGTCTCCTGGTAGAGGGCTTCGTCCTTGGAGAGCTTCCCGAAGGTGCCCTCGCCCTTCTCGATGCGGTCCATCATGACGTCGGCCTTGTGGAGCATGTCTCTGGCGTTATCGTAGACCGCCGGATCGTTGATCAATCTGGCTAATGTGCCGTTTCCGCTCTGCATCTGCTCGAGCGTCTTGTTGAACTTCTCGAGTGCCTCGGTGAGCCTCCGGTAGAGCGTAGGATCGGCCACGAACCTTCCGAAACTGCCCTGGCCCTGGCGCATGTCCTCCATCAGGGCAGATGCTCGCGCGAACGTCCTCCTGGCCTCGCCCACCGTGTCCTGCAGCTCCTTCATCGTCGAGGTGACCCCGCCCGCAATCTTTTCAGAGTTGAGCTTCAGCGCGATGTCCTTGACCTGGTCTGAAAGGACGCCGAAGTTCGCCATGACATCGTTGGCCCCGGTGATAATCTCGCGGAAACCAGCTGTGCGGACGCCTTCGAGGACGTAGTAGTCATCCTTCTTTGACGGGGGAACGCCGGAGCTGCCGGGGGAGATCTGGATGAACGAGTCGCCGATAAGGCCTCTCGATCCGATGCTGACTTCCGAGTCTTTGCTGATGCGGCTCATGAACTGGGGGCGGATCTCCAGCGTGACTTGCACGAACCGGATCGCGGATTCAAGCGTGCGCATACGGTCCATCAGGTCTGCAGCGGTCTCCTTCGCCTTCGGAGCCTTCATGTCCATGGTATCCAGTTGCTGGTGGAGTTCAGTCAGCTGTCGCAGCAGGGGCTCGTTCCCTGCATATACTTCCGGAGGTACAATCGTCACATTCCGCACCTTTCCGACTTCGATGCCGGCCAGCCATACCGGGGCTCCCGGCTTCAGGCCACCCACGTCCGGGAGATAGCTTACGACTTTAACGGTCCGCGCGAACCACGCCACCCCCCAGCTCTGCTGCAGGATCAACGCTGCGAGCAACAGGAGCGCCACGGTGACAACGATCCCGAGCTTGATCTCCGCCAGGGTCACTTGTCGTTTGCGTTCCATCGAAGTTCTCCTTCCGCCCGGCGAGGCGCCGGGGCAGGGTCAAGCCACGAAGGTCCTGACAAAGGGCAATTGAGACGACATCAGGTCCTCGTAGCGGCCCTCAAAACTGATGTGACCGTCTTCCAGCATTATGCACTCGACGTTCAAGAGGCAGAGATTGTCCCCCCCTCTTCTGAAAACGATCCTGCCGTCAGGCGCGGTTTCCGCGTATTCGGATGCCACGGTAGCCGCGGCCTGGAGATCGTGGGTGACGAAAACCGTGGTCACGCCTTCCACGTCGCGCAGCTTTATCATCAGATCCACGATCGTGCGTTTCGTGATCGGATCCAGACCGGCGGTCGGCTCGTCATAGAGTACGAGCCTGGGTGTGCCGACGAGAGCCCGCGCGATGCCCACGCGGCGTTTCATGCCCCCCGAGAGTTCGGCCGGCATCTTGTCGATCGCATCCTCGAGGCCGACGAAGCTGAGCAGGCGGAGGACGACCTGTCCAATCTCCTCGTCCGGCATACTGCCGTCCTCGTAGAGGCGGTAGCCTACATTTTCGCGCACGTCCAGCGAGTCGAACAGTGCGCCTTCCTGGAAGACCATGCCGATCTTCTTGCGCACGCCGACGAGTTCCTGCTCGCTCAGGAGCGTAATATCCTGGTCTTCGAAAATGATCTGCCCCGAGTCCGGGCGGATCAGGCCGAGAATGAGTTTCAATATGGTGGACTTGCCGGACCCGCTGACGCCCAGGATGATCTTCGTTTCGCCGCGTCGAATCCTGAAACTCACGTTTCTAAGAACGACCTCGTCTTCGAACGATTTGGTTACGTTGCGGAATTCGATCATCGATTGATAAAGGGCGTCAGGTAAATGATCAGGTTGTTGAGGAAGAAGTCAACGGCGATCACGAGTATCGAAGCGCTGACGACTGCCTGGGTCGTGGATCGCCCCACGCCTTCAGTCCCGCCGTAAGTGCGCAGGCCCACGTAGCAGCCGGTCATGGATATGATGAAGCCGAACACGACGGGTTTCAGCAGCGTGCCGAAGACGTCCGACAATTCGAGGGCATTGAGGCTGTCGGACCAGTACTGGCTCGAGCTCAGGAGCAGCTTGAAGCGCGCGATGATCCACCCGCCGAGCATCCCGACGGCGTTGCACAGGATGGTCAGGATCGGCAGCATCATGACCGTCGCGATCATGCGCGGCGTCACCAGGCGGCGCGTCGGGTCGGTCCCCAGAGCCCGCATGGCGCTGATCTGTTCCGAAACGACCATCGAACCCAATTCGGATGCGATCCCCGAACCGATCCGCCCGGCCATCATCAGCGCGGAGAGGACAGGCCCGAGCTCGCGCACGAGCGTGATCGCAACGAGCTGCCCGGTAATGCTTACGGCGCCGTACCTGCGGAGTGCGCTCTCCGATTGTATGCCC
>JAFNAH010000322.1 GCA_017860075.1 Acidobacteriota bacterium
AGGAACGATCCCGGGGTGCCTCGCAGCTCTTGCCATCCACGCCCTGGCGCCGCAGGACCGATGGGTTTTCCTTCTGCTCACCTGTGTCTGGGTGTTCTTCACCGCCTACTTGATGGTGAGCCGGAAAAAGGACTCCTACGTTTGGACCATGGCATGCTACGTCTGTCTCCTCATTCTCCTGTCGGATTTGGAATCCTCGGCAAACATGTTCGAGAGCGCCGTGTTCCGCACCGTTGAAACCGTCATGGGGGTGGTGGTCTACACCCTGATCTCCGTGTTTCTCTGGCCGCAGACGAGCGCGGGGGCGATCAGGAAATCAAGCGCCGGACTGGCGGCGAGCCTGAACGACATCTGTCGGGACGGCCGGGACAGTCTGCTCGGCCAATCGTCCGAAAGGGACTTTCAGGGACAGCAAGCGAAAGTGGTCCAGCAACTGGCCCAGTTTGAACAGGCGCTCCAGGACGAACGCTCGGAGAGCTTTGAGGTGAGCGAGGCGAATCCTCTTTGGGAGCGTTTTCACGGGCTGTCAAACGCCATCCTGGAGACGGTCGGCCGGTGGCATTCATCCTTTGCCGAACTTGCACGGATTGACGTGCAGGCGGTATTCCCCGAATGGACCGCGTTTTTCGCTCAACTCGACGCGCGCTTTGCCGCAGTCTCCCAAGCGCTCGCAGGCCGCTCGCCCGATGAACCCACAGGCACGGTCGGCCTGGCGATTGACCCGGCCGCGCTTCAGCATCTGAGCAGTTTCGATCGAGCTTCCGTGGAAGTCGCCCGAAAGGAGATGGAACGGCTGCAGTCTCTGTCCGCCGCGTTGGTCGAATGCGCTCTCGAGCTGGGGGGCCATGCCGTGAGCGCCCGGGAGGCGAAGACGCCTCTCACTCCAGGCAACAGGAATCGAGTGCATGGGTTTCCCGTACCCGATTGGGATCACCTGCGCAGCGCCGCATTTGTGACGGCGACGACGGCCGTCGGTTTCCTGATCTGGGTTCTGTTCGATCCGCCGGGACATGCCGGCTGGTTCCAGTTTTCGGGCACGATCGCCCTGCTGGTCGCTCTTGTCCCGCAGCTCAGAGCCAGCCTGCTGATCGGGCCCGTGGCGGTAACCTCGGCGATCTGCCTGGCGATCTACGTCTTCGTCATGCCCCCGTTGTCAACCTTCCTCGGACTCGGATCGCTGCTCTTCATCCTCATGTTCCTGGTCTGTTACTTTCTCTCCGGCATGGCGCGATTCTTCGCATGCATGGCGATCCTGAACATCCTACAGATCCAGAATCACCAGGTCTACAGCTTCGTCGCGATGGCCAACGCCTACATCTTCTTCGTCATGTGCTTCGCCTTTCTGTTTGTCATGTCCTACCTGTTGAGTTCGCCGCGGCCCGAGAAAGCCGTTTTGCATATGCTGAATCGGTTTTTCCGAAGCGCCGAGTTCCTGATGTCCCCAAAGGCGACGAAGCCCGGCCGCGAATCAGGCCTCGACCGCTGGAGAACCGCGTTTCATGAGCGCCAGTTGAGCTCCCTTCCGGCAAAGATTGCAGCCTGGGGAAAGTCCATCGATCCCAAGCGGTTCCCCGACAACACGCCCGAACAGATCCAGGCCCTGGCGGCCGGTACCCAGGCCCTGGTCTATCGCATCGAACAGTTTCTGGAAGCCGGTGCGTTCCGCCAGGCGGAGCCCCTCGCTCGGGAACTCCGGGACGACATCCTGATCTGGCATGCCGGCATCGAAGCGACGTTCGGCAGATGGTCCAGGAACCCCGAAGCGGAGCCGGTCGCAGCGCTCAGGCAACGGCTGGAAACAGGGTTGGGCCGTCTGGAGGATCGGATCAAGGAGGTCCTCAACCGGGCCGGGGGGAATGTGAGCCGCGAGGAAGGGGAGAATTTTTTTCGATTGCTCGGCGGATATCGTGGGGTTTCGGAGGCAGCCCTGGCTTACGCCAGCGCGGCCGGACTCATCCGTTGGGCCCATTGGCGGGAGGAGCGATTCTCATGAGCGGCATTCCCAGTGAATTCACGGTCGGCGGCATATACCTGCCGCCCCTCCTCGTAGCCGGTTGCCTCGGTGTCCTGCTGGCGTATTGGACATCGCGCCTGCTCAATCGCTACCGGCTGTCGCGGCACCTCTTTTATCCGCCTCTGGTCTTCGTAGCCTTCGCATTGCTGTACACTGTGATTTTCGGGTATTTGCTCATACCGTTTTGACCGGGAGGACTCTTTGGCGATGAAATTCGAACGAAAATACATCATCACCGGCGCGATTTGCCTCCTGGCGGTTGCGGCCGTTCTGATCAAGTACTGGGCGCTTCTTACGAACCCCTGGACCCGCAACGGACAGGTGCAGGCAAGCGTGATCGAGATCGCTCCTCGCGTCTCCGGCCCCGTCGTCGTCCTGGCGGTGCGGGACAATCAGTTCGTCCGCGCCGGCGATCTGCTGTTCGAGATCGATCCGCGCACCTACCAGGCCGGCCTGAACCAGGCGCGCGCTCAACTCGATCAGACGGGCGATAATGTCCAGGCGCTGACGAAGCAGGTTGACTCGGCCAGGGCGGGAGTGGACGTGGCACGCGCATCCATCCAGCAGGCCAGGAGTGCAATCGCGCAGGTGGATGCGGGGATTATCAAGTACAAGGCCGAGTACGAGCGGCAACAGGAACTGCTGCCCAAAAGAGCCACGTCGCAAAAAGCGGTCGAACGTGCCCAGGCCACCTACACGGTCGCTCTGGAGGAAAAGAAGGCTGCCGAGGCGGCGCTCGTTCAAAGCGAGGCGAATCTGGTTAAAGCACAGGCTGCACTGGCCGAATCGCAGGCCAAGCTGGGTGCCCTGGGCGATGCCAATGCGCAGATCAGGATGGCGCAGGCCGCCGTCAATCAGGCCGAGCTCAATCTTGAATTCACGCAAGTGCGCGCACCGGCGAGCGGATACGTCACGAATCTCCGTCTGTCGATAGGCAGCCATGTCGTCGCCAATCAGCCCGCGCTGGCCCTTGTCGACGCCTCGCGTTATTGGGTGGACGGCTTCTTCAGGGAAAACGTCATCGCGGACATGAAGCCCGGAGATCGTGCGGTCGTGACCCTCATGACCTACCCGGATCGGCCGATCGAGGGGGTCGTAGACAGCATTGGCTGGGGTATTTATCAGCAGGATGGCAGCACAGCGGGAAACCTCCTGCCGAAGATCAGCCCCACCTTCGAGTGGATTCGCCTGGCCCAGCGGATCCCTGTTCGGATCCGTCTCGTCGACGTGCCGGAGAACATCCATCTGCGCATCGGAACGACATGTTCGGTGTTGGTCCGGACGGGAAGCGCCGCCGGCCAACAGGACGGCCCCCGTGCGTCACAAACCCAGTGAGAAAAGCCGCATGAAACACTCAATCAGGATCATCGGTCTTTTCGCGGTGCTCGGCTGCTTGCTTACCGGCTGCATGGTGGGGCCTGCCTACAAAACCCCCAAAGCCCCGGTCGCAAACCAATGGCTCGAATTCGAGGATGCGCGCTTGAAGACGACGTCGCCCGTAGAACCGCGCTGGTGGAAGAACGCCTTTCAGGATGCCGTCCTCGATCAGCTGATCGAGGAAGCGCTGGCAGGAAA
>JAFNAH010000019.1 GCA_017860075.1 Acidobacteriota bacterium
CCGATCCGACAGCAAGTTCGCTCGCCTGATCTTCAGTCCGACACTCTACCCGGTAGTCGGCGCCCCCCCGCCTGCGCCTCAAACCACGAGACCGACGCCGATGCTCCCGCCTCCTCCCCCGGAAGGCCAGAAGCCGCCGGACACGAGCGAGGTCGCGCCCTCGTCGACCGTACCCGCGGAGCTGCCTGCCACCCTCCCCGCTCAAGTCCAAGCCGCGAGCGCGGAACCCGCGGAACGATCGGGATGTTGAAGTGCCGCCGCCGAGTACCTTCACCCTCCGGGTTTCCCGGCCGCTGCGGGCCGGACCGGCAGCCACAGAATCGGGAGCGGCGCGGCGTCACGATGGGGGCTCTGAATCCTCTCCGGTACCCCCGGACCGAGGTTCCGGCTCGGGCAACCATCCCGCGACTCAGGGCGGTGGCGCGCTGAGTTCTGAGTTCCCTCCCCGCACAGCCTCCCCGGCCCCGATCTATTTGACAAGCACCAACCTCCTTGTTACATTTGCAGTTCGATTTACGGGCGTCTGCCCCGTAATGCCGACTCACGGTTGCAACCCGCTTGCAAGGTGCCAGTATCTGCCGGGAATTTCGGAGAGCCGCGAGGCAGGTCTGTTGCGAAAGTGGCGGAATTGGCAGACGCGCTGGACTTAGGATCCAGTCCCGCAAGGGGTGGGGGTTCAACTCCCCCCTTTCGCACCAAGCACACCCACCAGGCTCAGTAGATTGTCACTAGCGGAAAAACGAAAAGCTCATTTGGCGGTCCTCGGCAGGGCTCGGGGCGGCGGGATTATCAAGAGGACAGGTGGAAGAATTGACACACGAAATCAAGGAAATCAGCAGCTGCAAGAGGAACCTGATCGTCGAGGTGCCTGCGGAGCAACTCGAAGAGGAAATCGGCAAGCAGGCGAAAGCATATGCCCAGCGCGTCCAGGTGCCGGGCTTCCGGCCCGGCAAGGTGCCGCTGACCGTGATCAGGCAACGCTTTCGGACCGAACTGCGCAGTGAAGCGACCCAGGAAATGGTCAGGCGCGCCTGGAAGGAGGCCCTGGAGGAGCACCACCTGCACCCGATCAACGAGCCATCGCTCGAGAACCTGTCAGATGAACCGGGTAGTCCGTTGAAATTCACCCTGGGATTCGAGATTCTCCCGACATTTGAGGCCAAGGACTTCAAGGGGATCACAGTCACGGTCCCCCGCACGGAAATCACCGACAAGGAGGTCGACGAGGCCGTCGAGTCGCTCCGGGACCACAACGCACAATACGTCCCGGTAGAGGAAGGGGAGGGACGTGACGGCCACCTGGTTACGCTCTCCGTCGAGGGCGTATTCGAGGAAGGGGGAAAACCCCTGCAGGAGGAAGGTGTTACCTGCGTCATCGGAGCCCCGGAGACAAACGAAACCTTCTCGGAGAACCTCCGAGGCGCCCGCCTTGGCGAAACCCGATCATTTACTGTAGCTTATCCTGACGATTACCACCGGAAGCGATACGCGGGGAAGAAGGTCGCCTACACCGTCAATCTCAAGGAAATCAAGGAGAAGCACCTGCCTGAGCTGGAGGAACTGGCCAAGGAGCTTGGCGCCGCTAGCTTCGAGGACCTGCGCTCCCGGATTCGCGATGAACTGGTAACGAAGGCCGCACGTGCTGCCGAAAAGAAGGCGAGAGATGCGGTGATGGACGAAGTGCTCCTCCGCAACTCGATCGAGGTTCCCGACAGCCTGGTTGATGCCGAGCTGGAAGATTACGTGCACAGGATTGCCGGAAACCTCGCGCAGCAAGGAATTGATCCAAACAAGACCTCCATCGACTGGCGGAAGCTGTTCGAGGAGGAAAGGCCGAACGCAGAGAAGGCGGTCCGCCGGACGTTGATTCTGGATGCGATCGCGCGCCAGGAGGGTATCGAGGTCGCTGAAAAGGACCTCGAAGATGCCTTCGAGAAGCTCGCCGAGGGCACCCAGCGCACGGCGGTCGCGATCCGGGCTCAGTTCGAGAAGGATCAGAAAATTCAAAGCTTTAGGGACCATCTGCGGCGGAACAAGGCGCTTGATTTCATCCGCCTCAATGCTAATATTAGCGAGGGGTAACGAGCCTTGGCATTGATACCAATGGTGGTCGAGCAGACCAACCGCGGCGAGCGTGCTTACGACATATATTCCCGTCTGCTCAAGGACAACATCATCTTCCTGGGCACGCCGATCGACGATAGCGTCGCCAACCTGGTGACAGCGCAGATGTTGTTCCTTGAGGCCGAGAACCCGGAACGTGACATCTCCCTCTACATAAACTCTCCTGGTGGTTCGATTTCCGCCGGAATGGCCATATACGACACGATGCGGTTCATCCGGCCCGATGTGACGACGATCTGCGTCGGACAGGCAGCCAGCATGGGCGCTTTACTGCTGGCGGCAGGGACCAGGGGAAAGAGGTACGCGCTTCCCAACTCCAGGATTCTGATCCATCAACCGTCGATGACCGGGCTGGCCGGACAGGCGACGGACATCGATATCCACGCGCGGGAGATTCTTCGCCTGCGCGGGTGCATGAACAGGATCCTTGCGGAGCACACGGCGCAGCCACTGGAGAGAATTGAGAAGGATGTCGAACGGGATTATATAATGACGGCGGAACAGGCCAGGGATTACGGCATCGTGGATGCGGTAATCTCGAAGAAGGAATAGGGCCTGAACACCCTTCCTTGGAGGAGTTCCCTTGAGAAGAGACGATGAGCGCGATGACATACTTCGCTGCTCCTTCTGCTCCAAGAGCCAGAACGACGTAAAGAAGCTCATAGCGGGGCCGACCGTCTACATCTGCGACGAATGCGTCGACGTCTGCAATGAGATCATCGCGGACGATGTGGTTGCCTCCCCCGTCAATGAGAAGCTTCCTAAACCTCAGGAAATCAAAGAATTCCTTGATCTGTACGTGATCGGGCAGGAGCTCACAAAGAAGAAGCTCGCCGTCGCAGTGTACAACCACTATAAACGGCTGGAAATCAGCAAGAAGCGGACCGACCTGGAACTTCAGAAGAGCAACGTGCTTCTGATCGGCCCCACCGGCACAGGCAAGACCCTGCTTGCCCAGACGCTGGCCAAGATGCTGTCGGTCCCCTTTGCCATCGTCGATGCCACGACGCTCACCGAGGCAGGATATGTGGGCGAGGACGTGGAAAACATCATCCTCAAGCTTCTGCAGAATGCCGGCGGCGACAAGGAAAAATGCCAGCAGGGCATCGTATACATCGACGAGATAGACAAGATCGCGCGCAAGGACGAGAACCCGTCCATCACCCGGGACGTCTCGGGGGAGGGAGTGCAACAGGCGCTCCTGAAGATCCTGGAGGGCACCGTGGCCAACGTGCCGCCCCAGGGCGGGCGCAAGCATCCGCACCAGGAATTCATTCAAATCGACACGACAAACATCCTCTTTATTTGCGGCGGCGCGTTTGTCGGCCTCGAAAAGGTTATCGAGCGCAGGATCGGCAAGAAGAGCCTGGGATTCCTCTCGGGCGGCGGCAAGGTCTCGAAGGGCAAACAGGCCGTGCCTTCGAACATTCTCGAGGCGACGGAACCGAGGGATCTCATCAAGTACGGCCTCATCCCGGAATTCGTCGGACGGCTTCCGGTCGTAGGGTCGCTGTCCGAATTGGATCACGCGGCGCTGGTGGACATCCTGACCAAGCCGAAGAACGCGCAGGTGCGTCAGTACCAGAAACTCTTCGAGTTTGAAAACGTCAAGTTGAAGTTCACCGACGACGCGGTGTCGGCGGTAGCCGACCTCGCGACGCAGCGCAAGATGGGAGCCCGGGGACTTAAGATCATTCTCGAGGACCTCATGTTGGACGTCATGTACCAACTGCCCTCCCAGAAGAAGGTTAAAGAGTTTATCATCACCCGGGAGATGGTCGAGAACAAAGAGGTCGTGTTCGCCCTCCTCGAGAAAGCAGGATGATACGTCAAGAAAGATGAAAGAAGATCTCCCCAAGAAAACTGAACGTCTGCCAATGATCCCCATCCGGGACGTCGTGGTGTTTCCCCACATGATGATCCCGTTCGTGATCGGAAGGCCATCTTCTGTCCGTGCGCTGGAGTTTGCGCTGGAAGGCTCCAAGAGGGTTTTCCTGGCCACCCAGATAGACGCTTCCCTGGATGAGCCGAAGGCCAAGGACATCTACAACGTCGGCACCATCGGGAACGTCGTTCAGAGCGTCAAGCAATCCGACGGCAACATCAAGGTCCTCGTGGAGGGAATCCAGCGCGCAAAGGCGCTGCGGTACGCGAGCGAGCCCGGTTTCTTCGTCGCGGACGTGGAAATCCTGGAAGAAACCTCGGCAAGCAGTGCGCGAACCAACCTCCTGACGAAACGTCTCCAGTCGGTCTTCGAACAGTTCTC
This sequence comes from Acidobacteriota bacterium, assembly GCA_017860075.1. GTDB lineage: Bacteria > Acidobacteriota > UBA6911 > UBA6911 > UBA6911 > JACADW01. The sequence continues at coordinate 4,391 of JAFNAH010000019.1, forward strand.
CAAGCTCAGCCATCACGTGAACTACGACGCGATCGTAACCGCGATGAAGACGCTGGAGCCTTCGAAGCTGGCCGACAACATCTGCGCCAACCTCCCCATCAGCATCGAGGAGAAGCAGCAGTTGCTCGAATTCGCGGACCTGGCAGAGCGCATCGAGAGGATCAACGAGATCATCGAGGTAGAGATCGAAAAGGTCAAAGTGGACCGGACCATCCAGGGGCGGGTCAAACGCCAGATGGAGCGGGCCCAGAAGGAGTACTACCTCAACGAGAAGATGAAGGCGATCCAGAAGGAGCTGGGGCGCAAGGACGAGAAGAGCGAGCTCGACGAGCTGAAGCGGCAGGTTGAGGCGTGCCACATGCCCAAGGACGCCCACGACAAGGCCGTGAAGGAGATCCAGCGGCTCGAAATGATGCCGCCGATGTCGGCCGAGTCCACCGTGTCACGCACCTACCTCGATTGGCTCATAGCGATGCCCTGGGACAAGAGATCCAGGGAGATCCGGGACATCCGCTGGTCGGCCAAGGTACTCGAGGAGGACCACTACGGCCTGGAGAAGATCAAGGATCGAATCCTTGAATTCCTGGCGGTACGGAGCCTCGTCAAGAAACCCCAGGGAACCATCCTCTGCTTCGTAGGGCCTCCCGGAGTCGGGAAGACATCGCTCGGGAAATCAATCGCCCGGGCAACCGGCCGGAAGTTCGTGCGCCTCTCCCTCGGGGGTGTGCGCGACGAGGCCGAAATCCGCGGCCACAGGCGCACCTACATAGGCGCACTGCCCGGCCAGATCATTCAGATGATGAAGAAGGCGGGGACACGCAACCCGGTCTTCATGCTCGACGAAGTCGACAAAATGAGCATGGACTTCCGTGGCGATCCCTCGGCAGCCCTGCTGGAAGTACTCGATCCCGAGCAGAATCACATGTTCGTGGATCACTACCTCGACACCGAGTTCGACCTCTCGACGGTGATGTTCATCGCGACCGCGAACGTCCTGCACACCATTCCGCGCGCCCTCCAGGATCGCATGGAAGTGCTGCAGCTCTCCGGCTACACCGAGTTGGAGAAGCTGGAGATCGCCAAGCGATTCCTGGTCAGGAAGCAGATGAAGGCCACAGGCCTGCGCAAGGATCAGATCAAGTTCACGGACGAAGCACTTCTGGAGATTGCCCGCAGGTACACGCGCGAGTCGGGCGTGCGCAACCTGGAACGCGAGATCGCGAACGTTTGCCGGAAGACCGCCAAGAAGATAGTATCCAGGGAAGCGCCTTCCAGCGAGATCACGCCCGAGGAAGTCGAGAGGCTCCTGGGCAGGCCGAAGTTCCGCCAGCAGGGTATCAGCGAGGCCAATCAGGTGGGGCTTGCAACCGGCCTGGCATGGACCGAAGTGGGCGGTGAGGTTCTGCTCACAGAAGTAACCTTGATGGAGGGGCGCGGCCAGCTGACGATGACCGGCAAACTCGGCGAGGTCATGCAGGAATCGGCGCGCGCCGCGATGTCTTATGTCAGGAGCCGCGCGGCCGCGTACGGCATCGGCCGCGACTTCTACCGCAAGATGGATTTGCACATACACATCCCCGAAGGCGCCATCCCGAAGGACGGCCCTTCCGCGGGAATCACGATGGCGGCGACGATCGTGTCGGCGCTGACCAAGATCCCCGTGCGCCGGGATGTGGCTATGACCGGTGAAATCACGCTGCGGGGCAAGGTGCTGCCCATCGGGGGGGTCAAGGAGAAGCTCCTGGCCGCCCACCGGGCAGGAATCAGGAACGTAATCCTACCGAAGGACAATGAAAAGGATCTCCAGGACATCCCGCCGGATATCCTCGAAGCGATGAGTGTCAGCCTCGTGGATACCATGGATGAGGTCCTGCAGGTCGCCCTCGAGAGACTTCCGATGCCGCAAGGGGAAGTAGCCGAAATCTCCGACCTCAAGAGTAACCGGCCGGGCGAAAACATAGCTCACTGATAGTGGAAGATCGGGTTGTGAGGTTCCCCTGGCTGCGCGAACCGGCTTGCATCAGCTTCGCGAGCCGGTTGGGTCCGGATATGGCTCTATTGCATGCACGCTGAATTCTTGGTGAGCGCTTTTTCGGAGAGCGATTTCCCGCCCGAAAGCGTGCCCGAAATCGTACTCGCGGGACGATCGAACGTTGGAAAATCCAGCCTGATAAACAGGCTGGCGGGGCAGAAGAACCTCGCCCGGACTAGTGCCACGCCGGGCAAGACTCGAAGCATTAACTTTTACCGGCTCGATCGATCCTTCTGCCTGGTCGATCTTCCGGGATATGGCTATTCGACGGCCGGAAAGGCCGCGAGCCGCCAGTGGAAGCACCTGGTTGACAGTTATTTCAGGAGCCGCGAACACGTGGCGCTGGTTATTCAGCTCGTTGATTCCCGCATCCCGCCCACGCCGCTCGACTTTCAGCTGGCTGCCTGGATTGATGGCCTGGAATTACGGCGCCTGCTGGTCGCCACCAAGGCCGACAAACTTTCGGGGAATCAGCAGGCGGTTCAGCGGCGGCGAATCTCCGAGGCATTCCTGGACGTGCCGGTGACGCTGGCTTCGGCAATGACAGGCGAAGGATGCCGTGAGATCTGGAAACAAATCCTCGAGGCATTGCCCGGCGAAAGAATAAAGGGAACTTCCCGAGAAAACTAAAAGACAGAGACTGGACTCAATCCTCTCCCCTCAGGAGCAACTATGGCTGAAACAACCCAACCACGGAATAACGGGGGCCGTGAAAACGGTCACCTGAGCATTCACGATCTGAAAGAAATGAACATCGCCTCCCTCGCGGAGGTGGCCAAGAACCTGAGCGTCCCTGGTTACGCCGGGATGCGGAAACAGGAGCTGATATTCCAGATCCTGAAGGCTCAAACAGAGGCGAACGGGCTCATCTTCTCCGAGGGTGTGCTCGAGTGCCTGCCCGAGGGATTTGGGTTCCTGCGAGCACCCGATTACAACTACCTCCCGGGGCCGGACGACATCTACGTTTCTCCCTCCCAGATCAGGAAGTTCGACCTGCGGACCGGGGATACAATTTCCGGCCAGATCCGGCCGCCCAAGGATGGCGAACGCTACTTCGCGCTGATCAAGGTCGAAGCCGTCAACTTCGAGCACCCCGACGTCGCCAAGGACAAGATACTCTTCGACAACCTGACCCCGCTGTACCCCAACGAGGCTTTCAGGCTCGAGACGGTATCGGACAACCTGTCAGGGCGGGTCATGGATATGTTGACCCCAATCGGCAAGGGCCAGCGGGGCCTGATCGTTTCGCCTCCCCGCGCGGGCAAGACCATGCTCCTGCAGTCGATCGCCAATTCGATCGCCAAAAATCACCCGGACGTCTATCTGATCGTACTGCTGATCGACGAGCGTCCGGAGGAAGTCACGGACATGCAGCGTTCGGTCCGGGGCGAGGTGATCAGTTCGACGTTCGATGAGCCGGCGGCGCGGCACGTCCAGGTGGCCGAGATGGTTCTCGAAAAGGCCAAGAGATTCGTGGAACACAAGCGCGATGTCGTCATCCTCCTGGACAGCATCACCCGCCTGGCACGCGCATACAACACGATCGTGCCGCCGAGCGGGAAAGTCCTGTCGGGCGGCGTGGACAGTAACGCCCTTCAGCGGCCCAAGAGATTCTTCGGTGCGGCGCGCAACATCGAGGAGGGGGGCAGCCTGACGATAATCGCCACCGCCCTTGTCGATACCGGCAGCCGTATGGATGACGTGATCTTCGAGGAATTCAAGGGCACGGGAAACATGGAGCTACACCTCGACCGCAAGCTCGTGGACCGTCGCGTTTTCCCATCGATCGACATAAACAAGTCGGGCACGAGGAAGGAAGAACTTCTGCTCCCGAGCATCGACCTGAACCGTATCTGGATCCTCCGCAAGGTCCTCAATCCGCTGTCGGTGACGGAAAGCATGGAATTGCTGCTCGAGAAGCTGTCGAAAACCAAGAGTAACGCCGACTTCCTCGGTTCGCTTTCGGGAGGCTAGCCCGCCCGCTCCTGCCTGGACTTAGAATGGGGACCCCGACGTAGGTCTCGATTTCGGCCTGGTCCGGGACTCGGACCATCATCGTCGATTCGAAGCCCCTGCGCGTGCGTCGGCTACCGGTCAATCCTGCGGCCAACCGCGGCCGAGATCAGTTCCAGTTCCTTCATGAGTTGCTCGAACTGTTCGAGCCGGAGCGACTGAGCCCCATCCGACAGCGCATGGTCGGGGTCCGGGTGGACTTCGATGATCAGCCCGTCCGCACCTGCGGCCACGGCGGCTCGTGCCATGGGGGCGACCTTGTCGCGGCGGCCGGTGGCGTGGCTGGGATCCACGATAATCGGCAGGTGGCTCAGCTTCTTCACCACGGGGATCGCGGAAAGGTCCAGTGTGTTGCGGGTGTAGGTCTCGAAAGTGCGAATGCCCCGCTCGCACAGGATGATCTGGTGATTCCCACCGGTCATGATGTAGTCCGCGGCCAGCAGAAGCTCCTCGATCGTAGCCGACATGCCGCGCTTCAGCAGCACGGGTTTCCGGATCTTGCCGAGCTCCCGCAGCAGGTTGAAGTTCTGCATGTTGCGTGCGCCCACCTGCAGGATGTCGGAGTACTCCAGGAAAAGCGGGATCAGGGTGTGGTCCGTGATCTCCGAGGCCACGTACATGCCGCGGCGTCGCGCGGACTCGTGGAGCATGCGGAGTCCCTCCTCGCCCAGACCCTGGAAGCTGTGAGGGGAGCTGCGCGGTTTGAACGCCCCGCCGCGCATGATCCTGGTTCCGATCCTGTGCAAGCCCTCAGCGGCGGCGTTGATCTGGTTCTCGTTTTCGACCGAGCATGGGCCTGCAATTACCACGACCGCGTTCGATCCGATCTCGACTTCACCGACGCGTACCTGTGTACCTTCCGGCTTGAAGGCGCGGGCGGACAGCTTGTACGGATGCGTGATCCGAAGAACTTCTTTGACCCCGTCCAGCAGTTCGTAATCTCGCTCGTCGACTACATTCTCCCCGATCACCCCCAGCACGGTTCTCTCCACACCGGTGGAACGGTGAACGGCAAAACCATCGGCGACAAGCCGCTCGGTGACGCGTTCAATCTGCTCTTCGGTGGCTTTACGCTCCATCACAATGACCATCTCGG
>JAFNAH010000323.1 GCA_017860075.1 Acidobacteriota bacterium
TGCCTCCCTGATACAGATGCTGAATCAGCGGAAGGTCTCGCCGCCATTCCTTTTCCGATTCCCTCAGATCCTCGACGCGCAGATCAAGGAATTTCATGAGGCGTTTCGAAGCTCCATAGCGGAATTCGGCTATGCTGCGCGTCATCGGGGCGTGTTCCCGATGAAGGTCAACCAGACCCGCAGCGTCGTCGAGCGGCTCATGGCCGCTGGACACCGCTACGAGTACGGGCTCGAGGTCGGAACGAAGGCAGAGCTTGCGGCAGCGCTCACCATCTCGCTTCATCCGAACGCCCTGCTCATCTGCAATGGAGTAAAGGACCGCATGTTCCTGGAATGGGCGATCCAGTCCAGCAGGATCGGCAAGAACCCGCTGATAGTCCTGGAAGAGATCTCCGACCTGCTCAAGGTCAACGAGATGGCCACTTCGCTGCAGATGCGACCCAACCTGGGGATACGCGTACGCGTCTTCTCCCGCGGCGCCGGCAAGTGGGAGGAGTCGGGAGGCGAAACCTCGAAATTCGGCATCAACACGATCCAACTGCTGGACTGCCTGAGGCTGGCGAACGAGAACCAGATGGCGCGGCAGGTCAAGATGCTGCATTTCCACATCGGGTCTCAGATCACCGATATCCGCAGGATCAAGAGCGCGATCAAGGAAGCTGCCCGGGTTTACGCCAAAGTCCAGAAAATGGGGTATCCCGTCGAGTTCCTCAACGTGGGTGGCGGCCTCGGTGTGGACTACGACGGCAGCCGCACCGCATCGGATTTCAGCGTCAACTACAGCGTCCAGGAATTCACGAACGATATCGTCTACACGATCAACGAGATCTGCCAGTCTGAGAATGTTCCGCCTCCCACCATTGTTACCGAGAGCGGCCGCGCCGTGACCGCTCACCACGCGATGATCGTGATGAACGTGATCCGCACGCTCAACCCCGGTCTGGGCGGCACGGAGATCAATCCGTCCAAGGTGGATTCCGAGGTGGTGCGGGAGATGATGGACCTGCACAAGGAGATCAATCCCAAGAATTTCCGCGAGTACTATCACGATGCCCTGCAGCATCGCGAAGAACTGCAGTCGCTGTTCAACCTCGGCTACCTCAACCTTCAGAACCGCGCGCAGGGCGAGTGGCTTTTCTGGGAGATCTGCCGCAAGGCGATCAAGTTCTCACGATCGCTGAAGGAGCGCCCCGAAGAATTCGCCGACCTGGAAAACATCCTGGCGAGCAAGTACATCTGCAATTTCTCGGTCTTCCAGTCGGTGCCCGATACGTGGGCACTGGATCAGCTTTTCCCCATAATCCCGATCACCCGGTTGAACGAGGAGCCGACCGAGCGGGCCACGCTCTGCGATATCACGTGTGATTCCGACGGGCAGATCGACAAGTTCGTCGACTTGCGCGACGTGAAGCAGGCCCTCGAGCTGCACGGCGTCAATTCGGAGCCGTATTACCTTGCCATTCCCCTGGTGGGTGCCTACCAGGAATCGCTCGGGATGAACCACAACCTGCTCGGTTCGTCAAACGAAGCGCATTTTCTCGTGGATGACGCCGGGCGCCCGCATCTGGAAAGGGTGGATCGCGGCGATTCCATTCAGAGTGTGCTCGCGGCTGCGGGATACAACGGGCAGGATCTGGCCGAAGGATTCACCAAAGCCGTGGAAGCGGCTGAAGGGCAGGGAAAGGTCACTCCTGATGAGGGCCGGGCCCTGGTAAGCGCTTACCAGGGAGCACTCGAGTCCTACACCTACCTCGAGGACTAGCTCAAACGGTGCTTCGTTAGACAGTGCTCCCGGGTAAACCCGGACCGGCGGAAGCAGGCAGCAGGATCATGAGCGGAACTGCTGCTGCTTGCCTCGAATGGAATGGTCTACGTCCAGGTCCAAGTCCACGTCGACGTCCAAGTCCACGTTCATGCCGGCGATTTCTCCTATCCGGGCGCCATTCAAACGTGACCCGGCGACGGAAGTCGGTCGACTCGCGCCCACGCCTCAGCTCCTGATCCGCTTCCGGTAACGGCGCAGGGCGCCACGGACCTGGCCGGCGGATGTTCCTCCCGTAACAGAGCGACGCGCGACGACCGATTCGAGCCTGAGGCAAGCGTACAAATCGCGCCGGAACAACGGCGATATGCGCCTGTATTCCTCCAGCGGCAGATCTTCCAGCATAAGGCCCAGGTCGATGGCCCGGCGGACGATGCGCCCCGCGATCCCGTGCGCCTCCCGGAACGGAACCTTGCGTGCGACGAGATAGTCCGCGAGGTCCGTCGCGCCCAGATATCCCTCGGCGGCAGAGGCACGCATGCGATCGGGGCGGAACTCGACGGTGCCCAGCACGAGGTCGAGCACACGCAGGCAGGACATCGCGGTCCGGATGGCGTCGAAAAGACCCTCCTTGTCTTCCTGCAGATCCTTGTTATAGGTCATGGGCAGCCCCTTGAGGACCGTCAGCATGGCCACGAGATGCCCGTAGACACGGCCCGCCTTGCCGCGAATCAGTTCCAGCGCATCGGGGTTCTTCTTCTGGGGCATCAGGCTGCTTCCTGAAGCCACCCGGTCCGACATCCGGACAAATCCGAACTCCGAAGAGCTGTAGAGAATCAGGTCCTCCGACAGCCGGCTCATGTGCATCATCAGGATGCTCGCGAAGCACAGGAGGTCGAGCACGAAGTCCCGGTCGGAGACCGCATCCATACTGTTTGCCGACGCTGTGCGAAAGCCGAGATCGAGGGCGAGAGCTTTCCGGTCGACGCGGTAGGCGGTTCCGGCCAGTGCGCCCGAGCCCAGGGGGCACACGTCCATTCGCTCGACCAGCTGTCGCAGTCTCTCACGGTCCCTCAGGAACATCTCTCCATACGACAGAAGGTAGTGCGCGAGCAGGACCGGCTGCGCTCCCTGGAGGTGTGTATAACCGGGGAGGACGGCTGCACCATGGCGCTCCGCCAGGCCGGCAATCGTGGACAGCAGTTGGTTCAATGCCTTTTCGAAATCCGCGCACTTCCGTTTGAGGTGAAGGCGCAAATCGGTTGCCACCTGGTCGTTGCGGCTGCGACCCGTGTGCAACTTAAGCGCCAACCGGCCGACCCGCTTCCTGAGCGATGCCTCGACGTATGTGTGGACATCTTCTGCTCCGCTCTCGCTGATGCGGTGCGGGTCCTCCCGGTGCTGCCGCAGTACTTTCCGGAGTGCCGATGCAAGTCTCTGCTGCTCACGGCCGGTGATAACGCCGGCATGCAGGAGCGCACGCGACCAGGCGATGCTCCCCTGGACGTCGGCGTCGATCATCTCCCGGTCGAAGGGGAGCGAATCATTAAAGGCGGCGAATAGTGGATCTTCCTCTTCTGCAAACCGCCCGCCCCACAGCTTCTTTCGTGTCATACTCGCACCATTCCGGGCAGAAACGGAGTCGGGGCGGCACGGCGCCAGATCACATAGGGACCTGGCTCCTGCCGCCGGGACTTCAATGTGACAGCCCTTCGGGATAGCAGCCTCTTTTACATGTGAGAATCCGGAGCCCCCTGTGCCCAGGGCCCAATCCTGACGCTTCTCCACCGGTCACCGTGCCTCCCCGGGGGTA
>JAFNAH010000324.1 GCA_017860075.1 Acidobacteriota bacterium
GCGCGCGCAGGGTATAGCTCCGGCTTTCAGCCGTCAGCTCTCAGCCATCAAACCTCTCCAGAAACTCAGCCTGGTTTGCGGCTCGGCAGCCGCCCTGTCATTGTTGTCTCGCCGTGAGGCGCGTCTCCGACGCGCCTCGGCGCCTCACAGAGGCGCCGCACGGCGATACAAGGTAGACCCGCCGCATGAGGCATCGCTTCTCTCGGGCAACCGCCCCGTTGTTGAGGGGCGGTGGCGCGCTCAATCTTGAGTTCTGTTCCCTGAGAGCTGCTGGCTGAAACCTGAACGGACTGGATTCGCTGGTCTTCTGTTACACTGGGCGCACGCTATCGCAGGAGGTGCGCCATGGAAGCGACGTCCCGCCGGAGTTTCCTGAAGGCAGTGGGTACCGCTGCTGCTGTTTCCCCGGTACAGAACTCGTCCGCGTCACAGGATTCCAGGTCATCAGCAGCGACAGGCCGCCGTTCGGTGTTCAGCCCCTCGGCGGAGATCACGCGACTCTCGGACAACCTCTACGTACTCGAAGATACGTGCAACGTCTATCTCGTTCGCGACGGCAACCACGGACTGTTGATAGATTTCGGTTCAGGCAGGATCCTGGATCTTCTGCCGCAACTCGGGATCACTCGAATCGACTGGGTGCTTCACACGCACCATCATCGGGATCAATGCCAGGGCGATTTCAAAGCGGCCGAGCGTTCGATACCGATCGCCGTCCCTGCTCACGAAAAACACCTCTTTGCCGACGCCGAGAACTTCTGGCGCAACCGCCGCGTCTTCCATCTCTACTACGTCAGGAACGACTTCAATACGATCACCGAGGACATCCCCGTGGCGGCGGTCCTGCAAGACTACGGAACGTTCAAGTGGGGCAACCGGGATATTTTCGTCCTCCCGACTCCCGGTCATACGGTCGGCTCGGTGACCCTCGTCGTTGACATTGACGGCAAGCGCACGGCGTTTGCGGGCGACCTGCTGCACTCCCCCGGGAAGATCCTGAACCTGTGGGACACTCAGGTGACGTACGGGGGTGCGGAAGGGATCGACCTGGGTGCTTATTCCCTGGCCCGCCTCAGGGAACAGAAGCCGGCGCTCCTCTGCCCGTCTCACGGTGCTCCGATGCCCGATCCGGATAAGGCGATCGAGCAGACCGTTGACCGGCTCGTGGAGTACTACAAGTTCCAGACGGGCAACAATCCCAGCCTCTCGTTCCGAGGGTATGCCGTCAGTCCCCATCTCATCGCACACCACCTGACGACCTCCAGCTTTTACGCGATCCTCAGCCGCAGCGGAAAAGCGATGTTCATCGACTACGGCTCCGCCTCCGGGCTCCATTTTGCCAGCTTCGAGCGTGCGACGAGCGTGAGCGACCGGATTCGATTTGTGGAGCACAACATCGAGGACCTGAAGACGCGGTTCGGGATGCAGTCGATCGACGTGGCCATGCCGAGCCACATGCACGACGACCACCTGAACGGATTCCCGCACCTTACTCGGCGCTACGGCACGCGGATCTGGTGCTATGAAAACATGGTTGACATACTCGAGAATCCCCGTGGCATGAACCTGGGCTGCATCCTCGGCGAACCCATCAAGGTTTCCCGCTCGTTCAGGACGGGCGAGCATTTCAAGTGGGAGGAGTACGACTTCGAGGTTACACACTCGCCGGGGCACACCGAATACCAGATGGCGCTCTTCGTCACGATCGACGGTGCCCGCGTCGCCTTTTCGGGGGACGCTTTCTTCCAGCCGTCCGATCCGACGCAGGGGGTGTTGAGACACAACCTCATTTTCCGGAACCACGTCGAGAGCGACAGCCACATCAAGTCCATCCGAAATCTCATAGAACATGAACCCGCGGTGATTGCCCCCGGGCATGGAAGACCGTTCCTGGTCAGCAGGGAGGAGCTGCTCGCAACGGAGCAGAAGATGCGACAGCAGGAACGCGTGTTCGGCGGTCTGATCGCCGACCCCGACGCCAATTTCGGGTTGGACCCGAGCTGGTGCAGCATCTATCCCTACCAGATGATTATCAAACCCGGAGACGTCGCCACAGCCGAAATCCGGGTTCGGAATTACCGCAAAGCTCCCATCAGGATGGAGGTAGCCCTGGTGGCGCCGCTCGAGTGGCGCATAGAGCCTGACGTCCTTCGATTCCAGGTGCCGGAGGCTTCCATGGAGGCGCAGGCTTTCAGACTGCAGGTCCCCCGCGATTGGCACCCGGCTTCACCGCGGTTCGCGATCGCGGCGGACGTGGTGTGTGACGGCAGGTATCTCGGGCAAATCACGGAGGCCGTCGTTGAGTTTTCGATTTAGCAGGCAACCGAAGGAACGCGCTGAAGGAGGATCTCGCTCATGAAATGGTCGCTGCCGTTGTTGCTTCTCACCGGGTTCGCTGCTGCCGGCGCGGGCTATCAGGGGCATCCTGAATCGAAGAAGATCATACTGGCCATCGGTGCCCATGCGGGAGACATGGAACTTACCTGCGGCGCCCTCCTCGCGAAGCAGGGGAAGGCTGGAGACCGGACCGTGATCCTGCACCTGACGCTCGGTGAAGGCGGCAATCCCAGGCTGAGCCCCGAGGCCTACGGAGCGCAGAAGAGACGCGAGGCCGAGGCAGCCGACCGCATCCTCGGCGCCGAAGTGATATTTGCCCCTTTCAGGGACGGCGAACTCGTGAATGACGAAAAGACACGCGCCTACGTCATAGATATCATTCGTCAGGTCAAACCGACTCACATCATCACGCACTGGAAAAACAGTTTCCACCCGGACCACAGGGCTACCTACGCGATTACTGTCGATTCGGTTTTGCCCGCGTCGCTTCCCGGTGTGAAGGGTGCGCACCCGGCCCATGACGGGCTTCGCCAGGTTCTATACACGGAAAACTGGGAAGACATGGAGGGGTTTCAGCCCTTTGTTTACGTGGATGTGGCCGACGCGTTCGAGACCTGGAACAAGAGCGTGACGCAGTACGAGTTCGTTCGGGGCGGAATCTCGAGCTATCCGTACCTGGACTACTACAGGGCGCTCTTCCGGGTGCGGGGGGCTGAAGGAGGGTTCACTCACGCCGAAACCTTCGACATCGACCCGATGGGCAAATCGACCCGATGGGCAAAAAGCAGGTTCTGCGTTCGTTGCCTTGATGGGAACGGGAGTCCCCGTGTCGTGGGTCTCTGATGTCGGGTGCGCCTGGGGGCTCTTCTCTCCGGAGGGTTAGCATGAGCAGTCCTGCGCAGAGCAACAGAGCGGCAAGAGAGACGTAGGCCGCCTGGAAGGAGCCCGTAAGGTCCCTGATCAGTCCGGTGAAATAGGGGCCAACATAACCACCGACATTGCCGCAAGAGTTGATCAAGCCTACAGCACCGGCCGCCGCCGCTCCTGAAAGGAACGAGGTCGGGTAGGACCACCAGACCCCGAAGGCGCTGTACACTCCGATGGCGGTGATGCACACCAGGACGAGGTTAGCTGCCGGCGTATGGATGAACGAGCCGATGCCCATGCCCGCAGCACCAAGAAACATCGGTATCGCACCATGCCATCGTTTCTCACCCGTGCGCGAGGAGGAGTGGGCGACGAGAAGCATGCCGGCGAGGGATAGCGTCATCGGGATCACGAGCGCCCAACCGATGCTGAGCGCAGACCAGCCGGAAACCTCCTGGAGGACGGTGGGCATCCAGTAGTTGAATCCCCAGAAGCCGGTGATCCAGAGGAAGTAGATCGCGCACAATCTCAAGACATCCGGTGAACGAAGGGCCTGTGCCACGGTGTAGGAACGTGCCGCGCGAATTCGCGCCGCGTCGCGCAGGCATTCTTCGGTGAGCTTCTTCTTTTCAGCGTCGGTCAGCCAGGTCGCCTCTGCCGGCCAGTCCGCCAGCCAGAAGTAAAGCAGGATGCCGAACACGAAAGCCGGAATTGCCTCCAGGATGAAAAGCACCTGCCACCCCTTCAGGCCAAAGGGACTGACGCCGAGCAGCCATCCGGCCAGTGGTGCGCCGACGATGGCCGAAAGCTGCAGCGAAGCCAGCATTCCCGCAATTGCACGAGGGCGCTCCCCGGGACTGAACCACCGGGGTATGACGCTCGCGTACGCCACCGGGTAGTAGCTGGCTTCAGCGGCGCCAAGGAGAAAGCGGACCGCGTAAAACTGCCACGGAGTCTTGATGAAGGCCATCAGCGCCGACACGATACCCCACGTGACCATGATCCGGGCAAGCCATACACGAGGACTCCAGCGCTCGGCTATGAGCGCGCCGGGAATCTCGAAAAGGACATATCCCGCAAAGAAGATGCCTGCGCCCATCCCGAACTGTCCCGGTGTCAGTTTCAGGTCCGCGTTCATGGTGAGCGCGGCGTAAGCGATATTCACCCGATCGAGATAGGCAAGGACCGATCCGATGAAGAGAGGCAGCAGGATATGCAGCCGGCGTCTCTGTTCGAAACTGCAGCCCATGACCACCCTCCGTGCTGCCGTGGGCGCGCCATGCCGAAGCGCGCCCCGTCCGCCCAGGCGTCGACCCACGCTATCGTTTCACAGTGAGGACCAGTGTCGGATCGAGCGGATAGCGGCCGAAGCGTTCACCGTAAAGTGCCAGGCCGCCGGGAAGCGATGAATCGACCTCAAAACGGACGACGATCTCTCCGGCGAGGGCGGCTGCACGGAGCGAATCCGGGGGGATAGTGGCGCTGATCAGGTAGCCATAGGAACCAGCCTCGCGCAGCTTCCTGTCCCTCTTTTGAGAGTGCCACGACAGGATGCCTCTATGATCTGCGGGATCATCCGGAAGGTCGAATTGCCCGATGGATTCTCCTGCAACGCGCACGCGGACCGCACTGGGAAAGCAAAGGGTGTCGGTCATCGGGTAGGCATTGGGGTTGAGGCTTGGATCGTGAGTCCCTTTCCCCAGCATGAAATCGCCGTCCTGTTTCGCCGCGCCCTCCTTGTCCTTGCCGAAGAGCTGCTTTGCTGAGGCTTCAAAAACGAGGGAGGCGCCGGCGACGGTGTTCGCGTCGAGTCCTGCCGGCCACGGGAGACGAAATTCGAAATATCCCGATCCGGCGCCGTTTACTTTGAGTCCGTCGAGCACGTTCCATTGCTTGAGAGACCACTGTGCGGAGCGGAAGCTGCCGGGGGCAAAGCGTATCAGCCGGGCGGAAGCCCCGTCGATGTCGACGCGTTCATCGCGCGGGGCCGGCCCGCTGGAAACGAGAAAAGTCGTGAAGTTGCGGTGCAATACATTTCCGGCTTCGTCTTCCAGGATCAACCGCAGCAGTGCCAGCGCCGGGGTAGAGGGCATGCGGACCTGAATCGGCTCGAGGCCTTTGGATAGCCAGGGCTGAAACTCGATGGCCCGTTCCGATCGAGAGTACTGCTGCCAGCGACCGAGGCTGTCCCACCCTGCGAGCTCCAGGCGCAGGCGCAGCTTCGCGCCTGGCGCGCGGTCCGTGAGGAACGACGCCCACAGGGGAACGCTCACTTCCTCACCCGGTCTGACATCGCGGCAGAGGTCGCTGCCGGTGGAGATGTAGTACGGCCCGTGCAGGTCGCGGAGGCTCATCCCCGGCACCAGCCGGTCAAGCCCGGTAATCTTGTCGCTTCGGTCGAAACGGTAGTAGCCGTTCCACTCATTGATCACGTCATGATGCTCGGTATACAGCCAGCCGCTTATCTTGGGGTGGCGCCGGAATTCGTTCAGCGCGAGGTGGTAGTCCCAGCTCCAGTCGCAATCCCCTGTGCTGCCTTCATATCCCCAGACGTTGCCGAACTCGCTGTTGAGCAGCGGCTGGGTTGCCTGCTTGCGGCCGCCGATGAAATTCCAGGGGGAACCCGGGTAGGTCTGGCGGGTTACGTTATCGAGTTCCTCCCGCCACGCGTAGCCGGGAAGGTAAGCGTGCCAGGAATTGATGTCGGTCTCGACATGGTCGTAGTTGCAGGCCGAATTGTCCTCGACGAGCCGGGTCGGGTCGAGTTGTTTGGCCAGCCGATAGATGGAACCGACCCATTCCTGTGTCTCCGGGAGGTACCTGCGATTCTTGTCCTTTCCGCTGAACAGCCCCCAGGTTTCATTGAAGGGAACCCAGGAGAAGATCGCGGGGTGATTGAAATCCCGACGGATCATGCCCTGCAGCGTGCTCTCGATTTCCGCGCGCATGTCGGCATCCGGCTCTCCCCAGCTGTTGGGCACATCCGCCATGAGCAAAAGGCCGAGGCGGTCGGCCCAATAAAGCTTGCGCGGCACATCCACCTTGACATGGAGGCGGTTGGCGTTGAGTCCAAGGCGCCGCGAACGCAGGATTTCATCGCGCATGAATGCATCGCTCGGGAAGGTGTAGAACCCCTCGGGATTGTAGGACTGGTCGAGCGTCATCTGAAGATAGATGGGCCTGTTGTTGAGCGCCACGTACGGAAAGCCAAGCCCCGGCAGGTTAAGGACGCTGATCTTCCTCATCCCGAAATAGGTGGAGATGCGGTCCTCCGAACCGCCGTTGCGCAGGGAGACTTCGACTTCGTAAAGGAATGGGTCTTCAAGCGACCAGAGATGGGCGTTCGGAATCTGCAACTCGGACTGCAGCTCCCCGGAGCCCGGAGGTCACGGCCAGGACCGCTTCACGAAGGCCGCCGGACTTGAACATGACGTGGAGCTCGGCGCCGGCGGATGCCGGACTGCTGAAGGCCGCCTTTACCCTGACTTTGCCGGCGTCTATGTCAGGCGCAAATTGCACGTATTCCAGGAAGGTCTTTGGACGTGCCTCCAGGTAGACCGTCTGCCAGATGCCGCGAGCGTTCCCGTAGCCCTGCTTGCCCTCCAATTTGAATGTGCGGGGCGAGTCGTCCACGCGTAGAACGAGGCGCTGGTCCTGACCCGGTTTGAGGAAAGGCGTCAGATCGAATTCGAACGGCGTGTAACCGCCGCGGTGCGTGCCGAGCGGCTGCCCGTCGAGCCACGCCTGAGTCTCCCAGTCGCAGGCGCCCGCGACAAGGAAGACGCGCTGGCCTCGCCATGCCTCCGGCGCGCGGACGGTGCGCGCATACCATGCCAATGTCCCCTTGTCTGCCACCCGGGAAAGTGGCGATCCCCATGGAAAGGGGACCACGATCGTGTCGGGGAACCCGGAGGCGTCCGCAAACCACTTCTCTTTGAGGCCGGCGTCTTCACTGTCGAACCTGAATTTCCACTCCCCATTCAGATTGACCCAGGCTGCGCGCTGAAAATCGGGGCGCGGGTGTTCAGGAAGCGGGACAGCCTCTCCGCCGGCAAAAACGGCAACGTTGCGGCAGTTGAGAAAAAGGATGACGAGCAACAGGAACAGTGGTCGGTTTCTCATAGGATCCCGATGGTATCAACAGATGAGGGCGTTGAAAAGCCTTCCGGGGGAGAGGCGGGTCCGCGCCGTCGGCGCGGACAACCGCGCGCTCAGGCGAAGCGCGTCCGCTCAGTTTTCGAAACAGAAGACGCGATAGTGGTAGTCGGTAAAGGCTCCGGAATCAGGGCCGTTGACCACTGCCAGTTTCAGCGCGAGCAGTCCCTTGCCGCGGGTCAGCTTCGCCGGCAGGTCAAAATCGGCGTCAAACCAGCGCAGGTACTCGTTCTGATACGCATAGCGCCACGTCCCGGCGTAGTTTCCGTCGACGTAGACCTCTGCCGTCTGCGGGAGGCCCGCCTGATCAAGGCGGCGGCGAATTCTGACGCCGTTGTTTTGCGGATCTACGGCCACTTCGAAGGCAATCTCCCCCCGTCGGTGGCGGCGGCCGTCCTGGTCTTCGGAAGTCTCGAAGTAGTCCCCTTCAGGGCGGCCGTTGACGGTGCCCGTCAACTCGGAGTCCGCCGCGGCGTACCGATGCATCCGCTCGCTTGCTGCGCTGCCGACATCGATGAAATCGGTCTCGCGCATTGCCGGGCGGCGGCGCAGGTAGCAGAAAGCCAGGCTTCGATAGTCGGATCTGATATCGCTCATGCCCCCGTGCTGGATGCGCGCATCCATCGAGCGGAAGAACGGGATCGGGGCTTCGAGGTGAAACCGGGAGTACGAGGAGGGAATCGCGTAGGCACCCTTCTGCTCTCCGCCGCCCTCAGCCATTATGTCGCCGGCGCACGTGGCAAAGGGG
>JAFNAH010000325.1 GCA_017860075.1 Acidobacteriota bacterium
AACATCGAGTGAGCCGTCAGGAGGTTCCTGTGACATCTCCCAGCACAGTCCTGCGTCGTCTCGGGACATAATTGATTTCGGCAACTACAATTGGCCCCACTGCGGAACTTTGTTTTGGCCCCACCTTAACGTGTTGATCCTCAACGTCATCTCGTCTCTTTTGAGCCTTTTTGCTTGTAACCTTTTTGCGCAAGCACTCTGTGCCGCCGGCCCCGAGCGGGTCTGGCCGGGCCGACGGCGAAAGAACGGCCTCGCAGGCGACCCGCTATTGAACGATCTCCGGACAGCCCCTGTCTCGGCATCCCCCTTTTCCCAGCGGTTTGACGGCCTTCTTTGCCCAGGCCCCGGCGAGCTGCACGATCTTCATTCGGAGATATGTGTCGTAACCCGCGGGCAATGGGCGCTCCTGCATTTCTGCAATCAGTGATTCGAAGTAGGCCAAACTCCCAATCGGCGCCGTTGGCCCGCTGTTGAACCAGGAGCTGTATTTGCGGCACGCCCCCATCAGCAACGCGTCTTGCGCGACGGCGAGCGGGATTCCGCGTTGTTGCCAGTCTCCGGCAAGGCACGCATCGCGGGAACTGAACTTTCCCGTCGTGCAGCCGAGAGACACGAAGCTGTCCCTGATCGCATCGACGAAAGCGTTGCGTTCGTGGCCGGCATTGCTTCCAAGGTCGTGAGCTCGGCGATAAGGCCAGTACTGGTCTCGAATCTCGAAACAGGTCCGCGCGTACTGGTTACGTCCCCGCTGAATCGTGCACACCCCCTTTTGTTCGAGCTCCTCGACGTACTTTCCAACGATGCGCCGGGACTTGCCGATCCTGCGCGCCAGGTCTGACTGATCCGCCTCGTAGCGTCCCGTCCGCCGGTCTGCCTCCAGGCAGAGATGGGCAAAGAGCTTGAATGCGCCGTCGGAAAGCGTCAGCAGCGCCTGGCGAAAGGAATCACCGGCGGCAAACCAACCAGATCGTTCTTTCAGCGCAAGAGCGCAGTCGTCCCGATCAATCGTCCGGTCAGTCACGGCCGTCCTCCTTCCCTCCGGGCCGGGCCCGCTTCCTTCGACTTTCCATCGTTCGCCGGAACCGGTAGGACTCCTTTCCGGTGTCGATGATGTGGGCGCGATCCGTGACCCGATCGACCATCGCCTTGCACAGCCGGGCGTTGGCAAACACCTGGGTCCATTCGGAAAATCCTAGATTCGTAGTGACCACCAGAGCCGCCCGCTCGGCCCGTTCCGACACCACCTGATAGAGAAACTCCGCTCCGACATCCGCCAGGGGAACGTAGCCTACTTCGTCAATAGCGATGAGTTCGTAGCGAAACCAGCGAGCCAGCAGACGACCTACCCGGTTGTCCTGTCTGGCTTCGACGAACTCGTTCACCAGAGCCGTCGCCGTCGTGAACCGGACGCGCCTCCTCTGTCGGCACGCCGCAACACACAGGGCCGTCGCCAAGTGGGTCTTGCCCGTTCCACAGTCGCCGGTCAGCACGATGGGTTCCGCACGGTCAATATAGGCGCCTTCGGCGAGCTCCCGGATCTGTGCCGCCGAGATCGTTGGCGCCTGGGCGAAGTCAAAATCCTCCAGCGTCTTGACCTTCGGAAGATGGGCTTCATGGATGCGCCGTTCCACCTGCCGGCGCTCCCGTTCCTCCAGCTCGGCCGCCAACAAGGCTTCCAGGTACTCGGTGTGGCTCTGCCTGGCTTTGACCGCCTCCCCGGCCAGCCGCGCGAACTGCGAGCCGACCGTGGACAGGTACAGGGACTTGCACTGCTGCCGGACCGTGGCTTCCACCAGTGCCGCCGTTTGTTGACTCATGACAGCACCTCCGGCGAAGCCAGCAACTGGTCGTAGTCGGTCAGGACCGGCAGCGGTCGCTCGTAGCAACTCAGCGGGCCGACGTCGAGCGGCTCCGCAGGATCGCGATCAAGCTGTCCGGCCGTGATGAGGTACTGCACCGTCGAGACGTCGCAGCTGCCCATCTCCAGGGCCGATTCCACCGACAGCCGCAGTTGTTCGTACCCGTGCGTCTTACCCAGTCGCAGAAGCCCGATCATCTGTCGTGTGCCGTTCTGTCGGCCGCTACGGTTCATCAGCCGTTCCCAGATCCGGTCATAGCTGACGGGCCACCGCCCCTGTTTCCGCCACTGCTCGAGCGGCTTGCTCCCGGAAAGCGCGCCAGGCTTGTGGTCCAGCGCCTCGAGGTAGTGCTCCAGGTCGAGAATCTCCTGAAGCCGGCTGTAGCAGCGCTCGTGCCTGGCGACGCACCGTCCCTCATGCCAGATCTCCACATAGCTCGAGTAAACCTTGGCCTGAACCTCCAGGCCCACCCGGACTGGAGCCGAGTAGAAGTTGGTACGGACCTTCACCCGTCCTTGGTTGTCGACCTTCGGGAAGGTCACCTCCGCAAGATCGAACCTCTCTTCTGCCATAGGCAGGAGATGGTCTCTCTCGGCCAACGTCGCCTGGCCGACCGTCAACTCCCGCCCGGAGATCTTGCGTCGCTCGTCGGCGCAGCAAGCAGCCAGCAGTTGTTTGTTCAGGTCCTCCAAGTCCACGGCCTGCGGAACCGGCACCCAGTGATTCCGGCGGAAGTAGCCACCCTCGCCTTCGATTCCTCCTTTCTCATGGGCATGTTGGACTCCAGGGTTGCAGAACACGGCCTCGAACCGCCAATGCGAGCGGAATGCGATGAACCGGGCCGTCTCCTCCCGACGGTATCCTTGCAGGATCCGCTTCACTGCCGACTTGAGATTGTCATACCTGAGGTGATGGAAGACACCGCCAAACCGTTCGAAGGCAAGTTCGTGCGCCTCGAGGAATGCCTGCTGCGTCGCCCGCGGATAGGCTCGGTGAAACGAACCGCCGCCGGCCATGCTCCGCATCTCGAACACCTGCAGGAGCGTGCGTTCACCGCCGAGGTCGGCGTAGGCCTCGTACCAATCGACCTGCGCTTCCTGGCCCCACGGATAACTCTGCGGCACGCAGGTCTCGCGTCCCATCAGACCCAGAGCGAGCCTGCGCTTGCGAACGTACTTGCGGACCGTCCGCTCGCTTATCGCACTGTCTGGGGCCTCCTCGCTGAGCCGCTGCCAAATGCGGTGCGCGGTATGCCGCTGCTTGCGAGGCGCCTTGCGGTCCTCCTCCAGCATCCTCTCGATCAGCGGGATCAACTGCTGCAGCTTCCAGTGTGGACGGTCTGGTTTCTTTCGTGCCGCAGGAACCGCGTCGCGGATTGCTTCACGGACCATCCGGCGATGAATCCCCAGCTTGCGTGCCACGCCCCGAATCGACTTATCCCCGAACTCGTACTCCCTCCGAATACTTTCAAAAAGCTCCACCTTTGACCTCCAGTCCAAGCCGGCACCTCCATTCCGTGTACACAATGACCCGGAATGTTTGGCCGACCGGTGGGGTGGGGCCAAATTAAAGTTCCGAAAGGGGCCAAATCAGAGTACCGAAATCAAGAGTTCCCTGAGTCTCTCATCAGCCTATTCGCTGCGTTTTGCAGCCTTGCCGCAACTGCAATCGACAACTCGATGGCGCACTGCCAGCTGAATAGAGA
>JAFNAH010000326.1 GCA_017860075.1 Acidobacteriota bacterium
GCGGTGTCCGGAGTCTTGTCCCAGGCCAGAGTCGAGAGTCGGGCCGGGAGCCAGTAGAAGTTGGAGCTGATCTCCTTCCCCGCGGCATCCCGCAGTGAGAGCTTCACGAAGTACACGGCCGCTTCCTGCTCTGCGGGAAACGGAGGAATCACCAGCGCCCGGCTTGTGCCGTCCGATTCCACCTCAACCTTCGCCTCCCTGGCGTACAGCTCCTCGAGTTTCAGGGTGAGCGCTCGCGCTGAGACCGTCAGTCCCGAGACCGGCTTTCTCAGGCTGCTGACGACCACGACGCTTCTGTCGTCATAGGAATACTGGACGTGAAGCGGTTCGCACGCCTTCTTGGTGCCGAAGTAGCCGCCGGCAGGATAGAGGAAATAGTCATAGAGATGCCAGTAGGTGGAAGGCCATGGATTGTTCAGCATCCACTGAATCACACCCGTCGACGTGTACTTGTTCCGGCTGTAAGCCTCGAACATGGCGCGCTCGCCATCGTACGCCATCGCCTGGGATTTCCTGAGGTAGTCCTCGAGTCCTGCAGGTTTGCCGTAAGTCTTCTCCAGGGCCTCGTTGTAACGACTCATGGTCTGGAAACGCTCTCCGGCGCTGTGGTAGTTCCAGAATTCGTCAATCGGCCAGAGATGCTCTCCGGGAAGCATCTTCCTGAGGCTCTGCAGCGGTGGAATGGCGGGGCCCGGGCCTGTTTCCGTATTGAAGCCGTACGCGCCACCCCACTTCCTGTCCTGGTCCGTCAGCCAGTAGCACGGCGGTTCGTAATCGTACGGCCCCGTCATTTTGACACCGGACGGCCCTGTGATCTCGCTCGTCGCATCTGATGCCGAATTGATTACGGGATTGGGCCAGGCGGTTTCCTCCAGGACCCGGACATATGCGCGCTCCACGCTGGTCGGAGGAGGCCCGTCGCTTCCATTGAGCCAGACCAGCATGCACGGGTGGCTGCGCATCCTGAGAATCTGGGTGCGCAGTTGCGACGTCGCGACGGCCACAGTGCCGGGCACCCATTCATCCCAGCGTTCCCAGATGTCGCAGCAGCACCAGCCTGCCATCACGAGAATCCCTTTCTCGTCGCAGAGATCGAAAAACCTGTCGACTTCGAACATGGCTTCGAGCCGGATCGTGTTCAGGCGCATATCCAGCACATACCGGATCTGCGCCTCGAGTTGATCCTCGGCATGGCGCATCATCATGTCCTGGGTCCACCCCGCGCCGCGGATGAGGATTCTCCTGCCGTTGACGCGGAAAAGGCGATATCCCTGATCCGTCAGTTCCGAGGTGACTTCCCGGATCCCGAAGCGGGCACGGGCTTCGTCCGAACGCCGGCCACCCGCGGAGAATCTCACGGTGAGATTGTGAAGGTTCGGAACTCCCATCTCAGCCGGCCACCACAATTTCGGGTTCTTGATCTTCAGTTCGGGGTACTTGTCCGGATCGAATCGGATGGAGCGCGTCTCCCCTGGCCGCAGCGTGACATCCTGCCGGATAGGAACCTGATCGACCACACTCTCCACCACGCCGCTGACCGCCTTCGTTGAGGCGTTGTGGACCTGCGCGATCACGCTGATGTCGGCCTGGCTCAACGAGCTATGCGGGAAGCGTGTGATGACATGCGGATGGCGCACGGTCACAGGGCCGCTCGTGGTGATGAACACGTCGCCCCAGATCCCCATGTTCTTGTCCGGAGGCATCGGCGACCAGTCAACCAGGTTGATCCCAAGCTCCTTTTCGGTCGGCGCAAATACCTCGAGTGCCAGCACGTTGGGTGATTCCGGGCGCACGAAGGAAGTGACGTCGAACTCGTAGATCCGGTACGCACCCTGCACGTCTCTGGACTCCGCCAGCTTGCGGCCGTTCAGCCAGATGTCGGCACGGTAGTTGATGCCCTGGAAATGCAGCCACATGTACCTGCCGGCGTAGGCCCGGGGGACCCGGAACTCGGTGCGGTACCACCAGGAAGCGGCGTAGGGGCTGTCCCTGTCCATCGGCACATTGGAAAAGGAATTGAGACCGATGGGATAAGTCATGCCGGGCATATTTCTCAGGTTCATCCCGAAATAGGGATCCTTGAACTCTCCCGACGCCACCTGCGCGGCCACGACCGTCGCCGGGATGGCGGCTCCGTACCAACCCTCTGGTCTGAATGAGGCTGTGGAAATGACATCACCGCCACGATCCACCTTGCGCGATGCCTGGAGTGTCCATCCCTGGCTGAGGCGCAGCCGCCCCGCGGGACTTGCGCTTTCCTCCGCGCGGCGGCTTGTGGCCGCACTGAGCCACGAGGCAAACAGGAACGGCAAGATCACTTGAATCAGCACTGCGATGGTTTTCATGGGCACCTCGCAAAGAAAGGACGCGACGGACTCCCGGACGCGTATGAACATGCTCCTTCACTCCGCGTGCGGAGTCTTTGCCGCCCGCGTTCTTCCGGATCCGGGAATGATTCCCGCGCACTCATTGATGACAAGCCAAGCCAAACAGATGACGTCGGCCTGTTATTTGTATCGCGGAGGGAGCCGAAGGGGCAAGCGGCAGGATGCTGATATTGCTTTACTCGAAGGCATCCCGTATGAAAAGAATGTAGGTAGCGGGGTTCAATGTTTTCGCCACCAGCAGTCGGCCGATGCGGGCCGGTGAGTTCCCGATGTCGAACGAAGAACACATCGCCAGATTGAAGGAGGCCCTGGAAAAACAGGACATGACCGGCTGGAACGCCTGGTGCGCGGAGCATCGCGATACCGAGATAGACCTGCGTGGCGCGGAATTGACCGGGATGAACCTGAGAGGCGCGAACCTCATTCGCGTCGATCTGTCCGCCGCAAACCTGTTCCGCGCTGATCTTGCGGGAGTGAACCTGTCGGGAGCCGACCTGAGCGGGGCGGACTTGTCCGGCGCGGACCTCTATGGACCCGCGTGGTCCGGCGAGAAATCTTCCCAGGGGGAGTTGCCCGGGGCGAAGCTGTCAGGAACGAGACTCCGCGGCGCCGATCTTTCCGGCGCGCGACTCTATTACTGCACTCTGATCGGCGCGGATCTGGGAGGTGCGAAGCTTTACGGCACGAAGCTGCACGGGGCGGACCTCTGCTATGCCGACCTCTCCAACGCCAAGCTGTGCGGTGCCATGCTCTCGCGCGCGAACCTGTACGCCGCAAGACTCACGGGCGCGGACCTGTCGGACGCAGAGCTGACGGGCGCAAAGCTGTACGGCGCGAAACTGTACGGCGCGACATGGTTCGGCGTGGACCTTTCCCACGCGGACCTGTGCGGGGCGGACCTCTACGGCGCGGACCTGTCAGGCGTCAAGCTTTGCGGAACAGATCTCACCCGTGCAAGCCTTATCGGTGCAAACCTCACCCACGCCGACCTGAGCCAGGCCAGCCTGTGCAGCGCGGAGCTGACGAACGCCGATCTGACCGGCGCGAACCTCACCCGGGCTGACCTCGGGAATGCGAATCTGACCAACGCCAACCTGAGTTTCGCGATCCTGATCGGCGCGAACCTGAAGTTCGCCAACCTGACCGGCGCCGATCAGACGGATACGATCAAG
>JAFNAH010000327.1 GCA_017860075.1 Acidobacteriota bacterium
GCGTGGAGAAAGCTCACTCGGCGAGGTCTGCCCAGGCCAAGCCTACTCTGCAGCGCCTCACTTTGGCCGGCAGGCCCTCCATCAACAGCTCCTGCAGCCTGACTGTCGCTCCTGGCGGCAAGTCCTGTGAGACTTGGCGGGAACGGGTTTCGACGTTGCTGCCGGAGGCGGCCAGATAGTCGAACTTGAGCATGAAGCCCCTGTAATGACTGGTTCCCTGGTTTCGAACCGTGACGGAATGTCGTGCCACGATCCCTGAGACGGGGCCGGAGCCGGCGGAGGGCGGCAGGATCTCCGTCGTCGAATCGGTGACTTGAAGGTCCGGTGGAGCAAGGACCCTGGTCGCGCTTGGTTTGGACTTGCGGATGATTTCCGTCGGCGGGGAGCTGATGCGCTTCTCCTGTCTTCGGGCGCTGAGGACCATGTAGACGAGCATGGACCCAAGAAGAACCATCAGGCCCAGGAAGATCGATCTCCGGAACATATGCTTGAACCCTTCCGATCTTGCGTGAGACGCCCCGCTCAGCAAGAAGCTGGCGGTGGCCGGGACGGCTAGGCGGCGGTTACGCTCGAGCTGAAATGCTCGTCACGCTGCCAGGCGATCTCTCCCTTTACGATCGTCGCGATGCATTCCCCGGCACCCTCGAGAATCTGCGCCAGCAGGTTTCTGCCCCCCGCCTCTTCCGGCAACCGGAGGACTGTCAGATCGGCCCAGTAGCCTCGCCGTACGCGGCCCAGCACACGCCCGAGGTTGAGCGCCGTCGCCCCGTTCAGTGTCGCCATTCTGAAGATCTCTTCGCACTTGAGATCCTTGCGCGCCCGGCTCAGGAAGCGCATCTCGTCGAGCATGCTCAGGCTGGTGTTGCTGGCGAGCGAGTCTGTTCCGAGCGCCACATTTACCCCGAGGTCAAGGCACTGACGAACCGGGTGGTTCTCGTGCCCGAAATAGGCATGGCTCCTAGGGCAGAAGGCGACGCTGGAATGCGTTCGCTGGATGACGGCCATCGCGTGCGCATCCAGATAATTGCAGTGGACAAGAATCGGCGACTGCTGCAGGACTCCCAGAACTTCAAGATATGGAATGGGATCCAGCTTCGGGGGAGCCCATCCCGCCGGCATTGCGCCCAGCGAACCGAGGAAGTGGACGAACGCACCGGTACCTGATTCCAGAAACTCCAGCTCCTCTCGTGTCTCGGCCACATGCGTTGTCAGCTGGATCCCTCTGCGACGGGCCAGAGCTGCCAGTTCGCGGTACAGCCTGGGAGAGACGGAATATGGAGCGTGCGGAGAAACGCCGAGTGTTGTCAGCGGGTCGGGTTCAGCCTCCTGCAGCCGCCGCTCCACGTCCGCGACAGATTCGTCTGCCCGTTCCGGCGCCAACGCCACTGCCTCTTCGAAGACCGCCTTTCTTATTCGCTCAGGAACGAGCGCCTGTCGGCTGAGTCCGCTGGAGGAGATGTCGGCGACCAAAGTACTTCCTGACCTGAGAGCCATTGCGGCGCCGGCTCTGACGGACTCGGCATAGTGCTCCGGCGTCCACTCGCGGCGTTCCCGGACAATCTGAGAGAGCCAATCGACGAAGGATGTCGTTTGCCTGATGCGTCCGGCCAGCCGTGTGAGTTCGAGGTGCGTGTGGCTATTTACCAGGCCGGGCATGATGATGGCCTTGCCCCAGTCGATCACGCGGACGTCCTGGCCTGACGGCTTGCCGTGCCACGGTTCGATTCTTGAGATACGGCCCGGATCGCAGACATGAACCGCGGCGTCCTGCAGCAGGAAGTCGGCTTCGGCCAGAACGAACTGTGCTCGATGGATAGTCCGGATCATGCGACGGAACGCAGGCCCCCCAAGGCGAGAACAGCACAGCAGGCATGCACAAAAAGCGGCCCGAGCGAGGTGACAAATGAGACGGCGCTCCAGCTCAAGACTGGATTATTGGCTTTCTCAGCCATACCACGCCCCCGCTCCGATCGTCTCTGACAGCGGGCACTTGGTACGTCATTCCCCTCTCGGGCCGGCCCTCAATATATGCCCGCAATCCCATGGATTCAACATCTTTCTGTTGACTCCGGGGCAGCCACGGTCATCGGCTCAGGTGAGCGTATCGCGGAAGTTGCCGCGCCGGCGACACCCGCTCCGGAGTCGGGGAAATCTCCGCTTGGCGCGGCAAGGGGCCGTCCAGTATATTTTGCATTTCAAGGGGATTGCGTCACTTACTCACGGCTAAATCGACGAGAGGGCTTCATGGCAACTTTCCTTCGCGAGTCGGATATCGAAAAACTGGTGACCATGCAGATGGCGCTGGATGCGGTGGAACAGGCACTCAGGCTCAAGGGT
This sequence comes from Acidobacteriota bacterium, assembly GCA_017860075.1. Classification (GTDB taxonomy): domain Bacteria; phylum Acidobacteriota; class UBA6911; order UBA6911; family UBA6911; genus JACADW01. Next base: position 2,338 of record JAFNAH010000327.1, read on the forward strand.
GAAGGCACTGCCGAGAACACTCCCAGGCGCAGGTGCCGTCTCGAGAACGGTTTCCTTCACGTCATGAGCGCGTCCCTTCCCACGCTCGGCGTCGCAGGACTGAAGAGCTACACGACGTCGCACGGCAAGGCCCAATTCCTCGTCCATCTATACGACACCACGGACGGGAAACTTCTGGCTGTCATGGAAGCAAACAAGCTTGGCCAGGCCCGCACGGGGGCAGCCAGCGCGGTAGCCGCCAGGCACATGGCGCGTGAGAAATCTTCCCGGCTCGGCATAATCGGAACGGGGTGGCAGGCGCGCTCGCAACTGGAAGGTATCTGCGCGGTATTGCCCATTGAGACCATTGCCGCCTTTGGCCCGACGACGTCGAACCTGGAAGCCTTCTGCAAGGAAATGACGGCGAAGCTGGGCGTGCCGGTACAGCCGGCGGCGACCGCGGAAGAAGCCTCGCGAGAGAAAGACGTAGTCGTCACGGCTACCACGGCAAAAGAACCCGTCCTCCAGGGCGAGTGGCTGGCCGAGGGCACCCATGTAACCGCGATCGGAGCCAACTTCCTGACGCGCCGGGAACTGGACGTCGAAGTGGTGCGCAGAAGCGCCTGTGTCATCGTGGATTCGGCAGAGCAGGCCATGCTCGAGTCCGGAGACCTGGCCTCGGCGGTGGAGGCGGGCGCGTTCTTCTGGGAGGATGCGCGCGAGCTGTCAGCCGTCGTGACCGGAGAGTATCCCGGCCGGGAGGACGACCGCGAGATCACACTCTTCAAATCCCACGGTATTGCCCTGGAAGACGTGGCCCTTGCAGCCAGGATCTACGCGGCGGCGACCAAGTCCCGCGTCGGCGAGAAGTTGGATCTCTAACAGTATGTAGACCCCACCGGCTCTGTGCGGTCGTCACTGTCGGGATCGGAATCGGCATCGCGATCGAAAGCGAGCAGGAACGAATCCGACCGCGATTGCGACCCCGATACCGACCCCGAATCAATCATGTAATCCCGGGATCACTGAGTGGTCCTTCGCCCCCCAAAACGCGCCTTCAGCCCTTCTGTCCCACCTCAATTCCTGAGAGGCGCTCCAGGGCCTTGATCAGTGCGTGATTCCCCTCTGAGCCCAGTCCCTCCGCCTGGAGCGTCCGATACAGGTGAAAGACCATGCTGGACAGCATCGCCGGCACCCCCAGCTTGTCCGCTGCAGAAAGAACCAGCCGGACATCC
>JAFNAH010000328.1 GCA_017860075.1 Acidobacteriota bacterium
CTTCCGGCCGCCACTTCCAGGCGCGACCGCCGCCGCTGCAGGCCGGCACGCAGGTTGACAGCAAGGAGCTGGCGGCTTCGTGACAGGCGCTCGGTCTTTCCCCGTATCAACATCCGCAGATCGATGCCGGCCAGCCGTGCCTTCGCCAGGCGCTCGCGGTGGCGCAGGGAGGTTGTGAACCGTGCCATGGCCTGCTGCATGCGGAGGGTCGCCTCGTCAAACCGCTGCTCCAGGGCGCGGATCATGTTCGGCGCCGCATAGAAGCCGCGGCTGCGAGCCAGTCGCTCCAGGGCGGAACGCCTCTTCTCGATCAGCAGCCGCGCCGACTGAAAGAGGCGTCCGAAAAGGGACTGCACCGCAGACAGCAGCTCGTCGCGCGCACCCGAAACCATCTCGGCTGCGGCGGACGGCGTCGGCGCCCGCAGGTCGGCCACGAAATCCGCGATCGTAAAGTCAACCTCATGACCGACTGCCGAGATTACAGGGACTTCCGAGCCGTAGATTGCCCGCGCGACAACCTCTTCGTTGAACGCCCACAGATCCTCGATCGACCCGCCGCCTCGGCCCACGATGATGACATCGATGTCGTCCCGGGAATTGAAATACTGCACGCCGGCGGCTATTTCCTCGGCCGCTCCGGTTCCCTGCACGCGCGCCGGGAAGATCAGGATGTGCAGCGACGCATTCCTGCGTTTGAGAATGCGCAGCATGTCCTGGATTGCCGCGCCGGTGGGCGAAGTGACAACGCCGATCTTGCGCGGAAGCAACGGCAGGGCAACCTTGTGGGCCTCGTCGAAAAGCCCCTCCTTCCGGAGCTTCTCCTTGAGCTGCTCGAACGCGAGTTGCAGCGACCCGAGCCCCTTCGGTTCCATGTATTCGACGATCACCTGGTAATCGCCGCGAGGCTCGTAGACACTGAGGCGGCCCCGTACGAGTACCTCGATCCCGTCCTCGGGACGGAACTTGAGGTAGAGATTGTTGTTGCGGAAGAATGCGGCCTTGATCTGCGCCCGGTCGTCTTTGAGGGAGAAGTATATGTGACCCGAGGTGTGATGTTTGAAATTCGAGATCTCACCCTGGATCCAGACGATGCCGAACTTCTCCAGCGCGTGCTTTATCTCGGAAGTAATCTCCAGGACGGTGTATATCTTGCGCTGGTCGAAGAGGTTCACGGTCCATTGTTTATCATGACGGGGCAGGTTTCACAATGACCGTGGCACGGCGCACCGGCGGGATGCCAGTGTTTGCGAATCGGGCCGAAAAGGTGTCAGTGGCGCCCGCCGGAAATGGCCCGGCTGTCGACCTCTCCGTCGCGGGAACTTTCCGCAGGGGGGTTGGGAAGGCTGGCATCGCCCTCTGAGCGCTGTACCGGCCTTGCGTCAAGCCGTACCAGTCGGATGCCTCTTTCGTGGAGGTAGCGGAGGCTGCGATAGATCTCTTCGGTGCGCGCCCTGTCGCAGATCACTACCGCATCCGGGGCCAGGTACCGGATCTGCGACGGATTGGATACCTCGCGCCCACACCATTCCCGGCCGATTCTTCCGGGATCATCGTCGCACACACCCACGATCCGGAGATCCCGGCAGTCAAGCGCATGGAAGGCAATGACCGCGAGATCGTCGAGCCCATAGAGCACCACGCGGAGCGGGCCCGGCGGCACTTGCGAAAGGATGAGGTTCCTTATCCGCTCTTTGGCCATGGCGAACGACTCGACCATCTCCTGCAGGAGCTCCTGCCCGATCTCCTCCGCCCGCATGGAGCCCGCCGTGGTCAGGTGATACGAGATGTTTTTCGAGCTCTTGCGGTGATAGACAAGCAGGCCTGCGGCGCAGAGGTCTTTCATGTAGTTGTTGACCATTGCCACAGACAGGCCACACCGCCTGGCCAGCTCAGCCTGCGTTATGTCGGGGTCGGAAGCCAGGCACTGCAACAGCTTCATTTCATTCAGGCGCGGTGCTGCCAGGTGGAGTCTGTGCTGCGTCTTGTTTCGCATGGGCTTTTACTCACTTAATATCCTGCGGGGTCGAGACAAAGTGCGGCCCGCACGGTTTCCCTGCTTGTATCGGCGGAAGATATTGTGTGCTTTAGCATTTACAATCTCGGCTGCCCTCGCGCAGGCGCCTCGTGCTTGCGCAGAAGTACCGGCGTTTATTCAGTGGCTGTAATCCGGGCTATTACGGGATTGGGCGCGCCCCGGTCTGTGCTAAGTTATGTGTATGAGACTGTACACAGCTGAACACGCGCGCTCGGGTATCGACGCGAAGCTGCCGGGGATTGAGTGCTGGGAGAATCAGTATCCCGGCTACCAGGTGGAGATCGTCATCCCGGAATACACGGCGATCTGTCCGCGGACGGGGCTCCCGGATTTCGGGACCATATACATAACCTATTCACCGGACAAATGGTGCCTCGAGCTCAAGTCGCTGAAGGAATACATGAACGCCTTCAGGAGCCTGGGCATTTTCTACGAAAACGCGGTGAACCGGATATTGCGGGACCTTGTGGCTGCCTGCCATCCGTTATCCATGACCGTGCGGGGCGAATTCACGCCTCGCGGCGGAATACTGAGTAAAGTTGAAGCGCGGTACACCCGCCCGCAACGACGCCGCTCCCGCAAGAAGTAACGAACCCATCGGGCAATCTGCGTTCCAACAACTGGTTCGGGGTCGGAATCGGCATCGGGATCGAGCTCGGATTCGGAATCGAAAGCGGACGGACGATTCCGATATCGACAGCGATCACATTGCAGACTGGGTCGCCTTGACCCGGACCGATTCGCCAACTAACTTGCTCTTGTATGACTGAACACAAGCACACCAATCACCTGGTGAACGAAACCAGTCCCTACCTGCTTCAGCACGCGCACAACCCGGTCGACTGGTACCCCTGGTGTGAAGAGGCGCTGCGACGCGCAAGGGACGAAGACAAGCCCATCCTCCTCAGCATCGGGTATTCGGCCTGCCACTGGTGCCATGTCATGGAACGCGAGTCGTTTGAAAACGAGGCGATCGCGAGCGTCATGAATGCCCACTTCATCAACATCAAGGTCGACCGGGAGGAGCGACCCGATCTGGACGCCATCTACATGGCTGCAGTGCAGATGCTGACGGGAAGCGGTGGATGGCCCATGACCGTCTTCCTGACCCCCGACCAGATTCCTTTCTACGGCGGCACCTACTTCCCTCCGGAAGATCGCAGAGGCATGCCGGGGTTCCCGCGTGTGCTCATGAGCGTCGCCCGCGCCCACAACGAAAAGAAGGAGCAGATCCGAAGCGACGCAGCGGCGATTGTTGCCGCTCTGCGGAATCCCGCTGAATTTGAGCAGCATGGGGATGGTCTGGCGGCTTCCGTCCTGGACAGCGCAGCAGACCGGCTCATGGCCTCATATGACGACCGGGAGGGCGGCTTTGGGTCGGCCCCCAAGTTTCCCCCCTCGATGCCACTGACATTTCTGTTGCGCTCCTACCTCCGCACAGGAAATGGCGATTTCCGCGCCGCCGTGGAGCACACGCTCGACAAAATGGCCTGCGGCGGGATTT
>JAFNAH010000329.1 GCA_017860075.1 Acidobacteriota bacterium
GCGCACCCGGGGATTCAGAAGGATTACCCGGCGCTCGCACAGGCGGCCGCATCCGCGGCCAGCCCCCAGTTGCGCAACCAGGGGACTCTGGGTGGAAACCTCTGCCAGAGGCCGCGCTGCTGGTACTTCCGCGGCGACTTCCACTGCGCCCGCAAGGGCGGCGACCTCTGCTACGCCGCCGAAGGGGAAAACGAATACCACTGCATCTTCGGGGGGGAGATCTGCTTCATCGTGCACCCGTCCGACACGGCGCCCGCACTGGTTGCCCTGGAGGCTACATTTCGGATCTCCGGCCCCAAGGGACAGAGGAGCGTGCCGGCGGGTAAATTCTTCGTCCTGCCCGGCCAGGATCATACGCGCGAAAATGTTCTCCAGGCCGGCGAGATCATCACCGAAGTGATATTGCCCGCGCCGCTTCCCGGCGGGCGCGGCGGGTATTTCAAGGCCCGCTCCCGTGCGACCTGGGATTTCGCCCTGGCCGGGGTCGCATCTTCACTCCAGCTCGAGGGGGATGCCGTCAAACGCGCCCGCCTGGTTCTCTCGGGTGTAGCGCCGGCGCCCTGGCATGCCTCTGCCGCCGAGCAGGAACTGGTCGGGCACAAGCTGGATGCCGATGCGATCGCCCGTGCGGCGGCGGCATCGGTCAAGGACGCCTCGCCGCTCAGCAACAACGGATACAAGGTCACCTTGCTGCGCGGAACCGTCGAAGAGGCGCTCTCGCGTCTCGCCTAAACCGGAAGCGATCATTCCTTGACACGGAAGTGGGCTGGCGGACGAGCTCCGCGCACGGATCGCTTCATCCGCCTGGGCGGCGTCTGTCCCCGTTCATCTGCCTGCCAGACTTGCTTCGGCGGGCCAAGAATTCTTTGGAATTCATCCCGCGTTGTGAAAAAGTATAATGCCCGCAGCTCTTCTCCGGCGCTTTGGGCCGGCAGAGCATTTTCGGGGGAGCCCCCGCATATTCCGGGGAAACAGCAGATTGCGTTCCAGTAAAGGAGACAGGACGTATGGCAGTGATCGACTTCGGCGGAGTGAGGGAAGAAATCGTTACCCGTAAGGAATTCACGCTCGCGAAGGCGAGGAGAGTGCTCAAGAACGAGGTGATTGCGATCATCGGGTACGGCGTGCAGGGCCCTGCGCAGGCACTCAACCTGAAGGACAATGGTTTCAAGGTCATCGTCGGGCAGAGGAAGGCGCTCAAGAAGGATTGGGATCGCGCCCGCAAAGACGGCTGGGTTCCGGGCAAGACGCTCTTCGACATAGAAGAGGCGGCGGCCAGAGGAACCATCATCCAGATGCTTGTCTCCGATGCTGCGCAGATGGCGATCTGGCCCGATCTCAAACGCCAGCTCAAGGCAGGGGACGCGCTCTACTTTTCCCACGGCTTCTCGATCGTTTTCAAGGACCAGACCAGGGTCATCCCGCCCGCCGACGTCGATGTGATCATGGTAGCGCCCAAGGGAAGCGGCACGTCGGTCCGGCGCAACTTCCTTTCCGGTGCCGGCATCAACTCCAGTTACGCCGTTTTCCAGGATGCGACCGGAAGGGCGCGTGAGCGTTGTATCGCCGTAGGGATAGGGATAGGATCCGGCTACCTGTTCCCCACGACATTCGAAGGCGAAGTTTACAGCGACCTGACCGGCGAGCGCGGAGTGCTCATGGGGGCCGTTGCCGGCATCATGGAAGCTCAATATGAAGTCCTCCGCAAGAACGGGCATAGCCCGAGCGAAGCAGAACGGGCATAGCCCGAGCGAAGCATTCAATGAAACCGTGGAAGAGTTGACGCAAAGCCTCATCCGCCTGGTCGACGAGAACGGAATGGACTGGATGTACGTGAACTGCTCGGCTACGGCACAGCGCGGTGCCCTCGACTGGAAGCCCCGCTTCAGGGACGCGGTCCTGCCCGTTTTCCACGAGCTCTACAAGCGGGTCAAGACAGGCAAGGAGACCGAGCGCGTGCTCACCGCCTGCGGGCAGCCCAACTACAAGGAACTGCTCAACAAGGAACTCTCGGAACTGGGCAACTCCGAGATGTGGCTGACAGGGAAAGCAGTGCGCGCCCTGCGGCCGAAGGAGAAGGCGGCCCGGATTTCCAGGACGGATCGCCTGGCCGCTGCTCTCCGTTCTTCAGGACAAGGTCTTCGCGGCCGGCGCCGTCGCCGACGTCTGTCTTGTGCCGCCGGACAACGACCGGGGCAAGGTCTGGGGAGCCTCCATCGCACGCCATGGCAGCATCGCACAGATTGAGCGTGCCCCTCGCTGGCACCGGGCCCGATACGAGACCATGACGAAGTACATAGAGGTTCTCGGCGCCGAAGCCCCTGAAATGTTCGCCGGCCTCCCGCAGGAGATGGCTACTGCGTTGGCGCGGGCGGATGAGCCTTACCGGAGCATCCGCCTGCTCAAACCCTGGGTGATCACCCTCTACCCCACCCGGGGATATGCGGACCTCGAGGAGATGAGCCTCGAGGAGTACGCGAGGGTGATCGTCGCGGCTTCGACTGTGGATCCCCGCCTGCTCGAGGCCGCGGAGGAACCGATCTGGAAGGTCATGGATGCGAGCCGGACGGTCCGCATCGTCACGGAGCATCCGCGCTCGGGCAAGACACTCGAGCTCACGATGAGCATCGGCGATCACAAGGTCAGGAAATGCACCGGCAAACACAACATCCCTGACGGTGAGGTGTTCACGAGCCCCGATGCCAGGACGACCGAAGGCGAAGTTTTCGTGGACATGCCGGTTTCCGAAAGCGGGGTCACTGTGCAGGGAATCTACCTTCGCTTCGAAGCCGGTGTAATCAGGGAGTACTCGGCCGAACGCGGCAGTGACGCGCTGGCAAGAGTCGTCGAGACCGATGCGGGTTCGCACCGGCTGGGGGAAGTGGCGTTCGGGATGAACGCCGGCATTACCCGGGCGCTGCGCCACCCGCTGTTTGCCGAGAAGGTCGGCGGCACGCTGCATATCGCGATCGGCGCCAGCTACCCCGAGTGCTATGTCGACGATCCTGCTTCGGCTGAAGGGAAAGCGCGCTGTGACGAACTCGCCCGCCAGGGAAGCCTGAACCGTTCGGCGCAGCACGTCGATATCGTGACGGATTTTCGAGGAACCGGGACCGGTCGCGCGGTATACCTCGACGACACCAGGCTGGCCGTGAGAGACGGCATCTGGGTAGTTCCGTAAGCCGTCTTCTCCGAGCCCGACAAACGGCAGCCGAGGGAAGTCTGCGAAGCTTTCAGCCTTCAGCTCTCAGCTTTCAGGCCTCATCTAATTCATACACAGCGACATAAGCTATTGCTCATCAAGAGTGCCGGCCCCTTCGATATTGGTTCTTGGAAATAACCTCAAAGGCTCCCAGGGCTCGAAGATTCTCAACGGAGGGGCGTTCTGCCTGCTCCTGGTTTCCCCAATCGCGCACGAATCTGCGTCGCAGTGGACAAGTTGACTGCTGATGGCTGAGAGCTGAGAGCCCCTGACAATAACGGCAATATTCCTGTTCCCAAAGCGTCCCGCCGCCTTCAGTGCAATTGACAACAGCCCGCCGGTGGCCCACCATTCATCCCGTCTTGCTTGAGTCCGATTGCGTGCCGGCTTCGATGCGTATGCTGTGCACCGGGGGTAAGCAAGACTGGAGCCCGGAATCCGGCATGGAGAAATCGATCATGAAGACTGTGTCCACACGGTTGCTCGCGCTGTTGACAGCCGCGGCTCTCATCATCATTCCCGGAGTGATCATCGCCGGCCAGGCGCCTCCGCCGCAGAAAGCCCCGGCGCCCCGGAGTTCGGGCACCCCGTCATCGCCGGGCCAGGAAAGCTGGCCGCGGGAAGTCAAGAGCGGCGACACTACGTTCAAGGTGTACCAGCCGCAGCTGGAATCCTGGGACGGGACCCGAATCGTGACTTACTCTGCCATCGAAGTGAGGGTTGCCGGCAGCGACAACCCCACGTTCGGAGCCGCGCTGGTGACGGCGAGGACCGAGGTGGACAAAGTGACACGCATGGTCGCACTCGAGGATGTTCAGGTACCGAAGGCGATCTTTCCATCAGACCCGGACAATGAAGGGCTCTATCTCCGGATCCTGCAGAACAGCGTGATGCCGAAAATCCGGCGCATCTCCCTCGACAGACTCGAAGCGGAGCTGGCGATCACCGAGGCACAGAGCAAGATCGAAGCAATGCCGCTCAAGAACGATCCCCCGCGCATCGTCTTTTCGACCGTACCTGCCATGCCCGTCCTGGTCGACGGCAATCCCGCATACCGGCCTGTAAAGGAGACCAAACTCGAGCGCGTCATCAATACGCGTGTTCTGATCCTGCGGGAATCCAGCGGCAAACACTATCTGCACGTTTTCGACGGATGGATGGAGGCGGCCTCGATCTCGGGGCCCTGGGCAGTCTGCAAGAAACCCGGCGGCGACCTCGAGAAGGCGATGAAGGACGCCATCGCCGGCGGCCAGGTGGACCTGCTCGAGGGGAAGGGTGACCCGGAAAAGAAAGACGAGAAACCGTCACTTGCCAAGGGCCCCGTTCCGGTGATCTATCTGGCCACCTCGCCCACGGAGCTGATCGTGACCGAAGGGGATCCCAAGTTCGTGCCGATCCAGGGCACTTCGCTCGTCTATGCCGAAAACACAACCGGCAACCTCTTCAAGCACACCACCGAGAACAGGATCTACGTGCTTCTTTCGGGGCGCTGGTTCCGGTCCGCGACGATGGCCGGACCGTGGGAATTCGTCTCCGGTGGCAAGCTGCCCCCGGACTTTCCCAAGATCCCGGACGATAGTCCGAAGGAGAATGTTAAGGCTTCGATCCCGGATACTCCTCAGGCGAAAGAGGCGGTCATTGCCGCCAACATCCCGCAGACAGCGGTAGTCAATCGGAAGAACGCCAAATTGACGCCTCCGCAGTTCGACGGCGAGCCGCAATTCAAACCGGTAGACGGCACCTCGCTTCAGTATGCGGTCAACACCGCGACTCCGATCATCAGGGTTGATGAGAAGTCGTTTTATGCCGTCGAAAACGGTATCTGGTTCAACAGTACGTCGGTGAAGGGACCCTGGGAAGCAGCGGATTCGATTCCGCCTGCGATATACGGAATCCCCCCCAGCTCTCCCATGCACTACATCACATACGTGAAGGTCTACAGCTCCAATGCGGATACGGTGACGGTCGGATACACCCCCGGGTACTACGGGACCTGCATCACTCGTGGCTCCGGCTACGTGGCGGTGTACGGTACCGGTTACTACTACACTCCCTGGGTGGGGTCGGTATGGTTCGGCCCTCCGGTGACATACGGCTTCGGTTC